>JAGCSS010000158.1 GCA_017964055.1 Lachnospiraceae bacterium | reverse complement strand
GAGACCGAGGTATGGGGCAAGATCACGAACGTCATGCTCCCTATCGCAGTGCTCGCGGTCAGCTCGCTCGCGGTACGCAGCTTCGTGACAAAGAGCTTCGTCGTGGACAGCGCCGTAGGGCTGATGGTCACGCTCGCCTTCATGTTCCTTATGTACTGCTTCAGGGAGATCATGTCACCCGAGCAGTTCATGGAGCATCTGGTAGACGGCATCTCCGGCGTTACGCTTCCGATCATCATGTATCTGCTGACCATGTGCTTCTCCTCGATGCTCGATACGCTCGGACTGCACGTTTATCTGGCTGAGGCCATAGAGATCGTGGATGAGTATATGTTCCTGCTCCCTGCGGCCACCTTTGTGCTCGCCATGCTGCTCACGATGCTCCTCGGTTCATCCTGGGCGATGTACGCGATCACTTTCCCCGTGGTACTGGGCCTTACGAAGACACTCGGGCTCAATCCGCTGCTCGTTGTCGGAGCCATCGCGGGTGCAGGCATCGCAGGCGAGAAAAACTGCGCGTTTACCGCAGAGGCACTGAACGTCGGCACCGCAGTCGGCATCAATCCGCTCGCTGCCAGACGCGTCAGGATCTCCTACAGCGCGGCCATAACCGTTGTCACCACGCTCTGCTATGTGGGCGCGGGACTGCTGATGTGAGTCTCTGTTTTATATGATGCAGGTTACCGCACAGACAAGTATGCCGAGTACCGCTGCCGAGATGGCGATCACTCCGCCCGAGAGAAGGCAGACCGCCCAGCATGCTACGATAGCATATTTCATAATGGCTTCGATAACCTTTACTACTCTTAAGATTTTGTATAATGTAAGCTTCATGGTATCCTTCCTCCTTGCTGTGATTAAAGGATACTACTTTACAAGTCCGTTATAATGTACTTTAAGAGGTGATTTTTCAAATGCCCGAATTGATATATGATCTGTTCTTCAGAAAATCCCGGAAAGGCGCGGCAGATGCGGCTTCGGCGGATACCCGCGGACTGTACGGCATAGTCTGCGGCATATCGGGAATAGTCTTAAACATACTGCTCTTCGGCGCAAAGCTCTTCGCAGGCCTGATCAGCGCATCCGTCTCGATCGTCGCGGATGCGGTAAACAACCTTTCGGACGCCGGATCTTCGGTCGTCACTTTGCTGGGCTTTAAGCTCGCAGGCAAAAAAGCCGACAGCGAGCATCCCTATGGTCACGGACGCTTCGAGTATATCGCTGCCCTGCTGGTATCTGCGGTTATCATGGTCATGGGCTTTGAACTGCTCAAAGAATCCGTAGGGCGTATCATCAGCCCTGCCGATACCGGACTCGAGCCCGCAGCTCTGATCATCCTTCCTGCGTCGATACTCGTTAAGCTCTATATGGCTTTTTACAACAGGCACTACGGCAAACAGATCGATTCTACTGCGCTTTTTGCAGTGGCGCGTGACTCCCTCTGCGACTGCCTCGCTACGGGCGCTGTCCTTCTCGGTGCCCTGCTCTCTCATTTTACCGGACTCCATGCGGACGGCCCCTGCGGCGTGCTCGTTTCGCTCTTTATCCTCTATTCCGGATTCTCGTCCTGAAAGGAAGCCATCGATCCGCTGCTCGGCACGCCTCCCGAACCCGGCTACATCGACAATATCAAGCATATCGTGCTCGACTTCGACGAACGTATCATCGGAGTGCACGACCTGCTCGTACATGATTACGGCCCCGGCCGCCGTATGATCTCGCTGCACGCTGAGGTGCCTTCCGATATCGACATGCTGCAGGCGCATGATGTGATAGACAATCTCGAACGCAAGCTGACGGAGGAGCTGGGCTGCACCGCCACGATCCATATGGACCCGGTACAGGCCAACGACCCCAGAGTCAATGCCCTGAAGGAGCAGGTCTCGGCCTTGGCCGCACAGATCGATCCTTCGATCAGTGTTCACGATTTCAGGGTGGTGTTCGGCGATACGCACACCAATCTGGTCTTCGACATGGCAGTGCCTTTTTCCTGCCGTCTGGATGAGGAAACGATACAGCACAGGACCTCCGAAATGATCAAAAGTAAGCTCGGCAGATCGTATTTCGCCGTGATAAACATTGACCGCGAGGCCTGATGATAACATCAAATATGCCTGTCACCGATCGGATCGGTGGCAGGCACTTTGCCTCTTATTATTCTGTTAACGTGCTTAATCTCTCGCTCTCGTCGACTCACGGGGAATGATCCTGCCGTTGATCGTAATATGCTCGCCCGGCTCGCCCTTGATCAGGCTGATGAGCTGCTCCACGGCTATGGCTCCCTGCTTTTCGAAATTGGTCCGGATCGTGGTGACCGTAGGCGAGAAAAGCCTTGTTGTCTCGATATCGTCGCAGCCCATGACGCTGACCTGTTAGGGCGTCTTTATGCCGCCGTCCCTTAAAGCCTCGAGCACGCCTATCGCGCTGACGTCGTTTGCCGCAAATACCGCATCCGGCAGCGGCTTATCAGAGTCAAGGAACGCGGTGATCGCATCGTATGATATCTTTCTCTCAAACTCTCCCTGCAGCACATAATCGTCGTCGACGTTGATACCTGCATTGTGGAGCACCTCAAAAAAGCCTCTTCGTCGCTCGCGGCTGTCATAGTTGTCGTCTATGCCGTCCACGTACATGATCTTTTTGTGCCCGAGCTCGAGCAGGAACTGGGCGGCTTTTTTGCCTCCGTTGTACGAATCGAAAACAACGCTCGAGGAATGCGGCGAGATCAGTATCCTGTCTATGTAGACCGTCGGGATATTCTTGTCTCGGAGCAGCTTCTCCTGTTCCGTACCGATCGCGGAGTTCAGTATGATCGCGCCGTCCACCCTGTGGCCGAGTATATTCGTCATGATATGCGCAGGGTCCGGGCTCATGAATATCTCGAGCTCATAATCATGCTCCTGGCAGGCACGGTAGATCGAATCCGCCAGCTCACCGTAATAAGGTCCCCTGATGGCAGCAAGGAACAGACCCAGCACGCCGGTCGCCTGCGCCTTAAGGTTCCTGCCGTTCAGGTTCGGTGTATAGCCGAGCCTTCTGACCACCTCGAGCACACGCTCCCTGGTCTCCGAGTTCAGTGCGTTTACGTTATTGAGGGCGTTTGAAACGGTAGCGATGGATACTCCCGCTTCTCTGGCCACATCCTTTATCGTTACTCTTTTGCTTACGTCTTTAGCCACTTTATGTTCCCTGCCTTCGTATAAAAGGGGTTAAAAAACTTTAACCCCTTTTAGTATACCATATTCAGCTGTTGTTTCCGCAAGTTATTTTGCTGTTATTGCCGCAAAACTTATTTGTAGTTGTACTCATTGCAGTAATCCAGCCACTGCTTCTTGTACTCTTCGCGGCACTTGTCGAGTCCGGCTTCCTTAACCTTTGTCCTGAACTCGGCGATCGCTGCGTCAACATCGTCAACAAGTCCCGCCTCAAGGGGAGCAAGGTACTGGCGCATTACGTTGCTTACTGCGGATCTTTCGGCACTGTAGCTCTCATAGTTCTCCGAGAAACCGTCATAGATGTTTACGTTGGGGAACTTGGTCTTCGCGCCGATCTCGGCATATTTGTCGAACATCTTCTGCAGTTCAACGTCGGTAGCCTGAGGAAGCTTTGTCGCACCGTTTCTGAGGTTCCAGGTGTTGAAGCCCTCGTAAGGGAATGTAACGGTCTCGCCCTTCTCTTCCTGAAGGTTCTTGTAGATGCCGTTCTCAACAGTGTAATGAACACCCTTGATACCGTACTGCATGATCGAGTTGATCTCATCGTCGCAGAGCAGAGCCTGAAGCACGAGCAGCGCTCTCTCGGGGTTCTTGCAGCCTCTTACAATAGCTGTTCCGTTCTGTGTCGCATGACCGGGATAGATAACGTTATGCTTCTCGCCGTATGCGATATAAGCCGACTGCCAGCCTTCGCCCGCATTGGTGAAATCCGCGATGGCCGTGATCTGCTTGTTGGGGTTCTGTCCGGCTACTTCAGCTACGCACAGACCGTTCTTGTACGCGTCGGAGTTGTTGGTGTCGGAAAGAGCGCTCTTTGACCAGAAGCCCTGATCCGCCCATCTCTTGAGCATCTTCATATCGTCCTCGAAATCGGTCGAGAACCAGTAATCATATACATCCGAAGGTGTATCGTAGTTTGCGGTAAGGCCGTAATCGAGGCCGTTCGCGTTAACCCAGGGATACTTGAAGTTGAGGACCCATGCTGCGTCGAACGCGGTCTTGAAGCCCTGGCTCTCCTCGGTGGTAACGGTAAGCAGACCCTGCGAGGGATCGTTTGCCTTGATGCCTGCAAGATATGCCTCGAGATTCTCGAGCGAATCCGGAACGGGAAGATTGTACTTAACTCTTAAATCCTCTCTGTACTTAAGACCGTTGCTTACATACTCTGCCCAGGTGTTGGGAACGGCGTAGGTCTTGCCGTCAACCTTGCACATGTTGAGCATGTTCTCGCCTACCATAGCCTTCAGTTCGGGTGCAACGGTGTTGAGCATGTCATCGAGCTCAACGAATGCGCCTTGGCTTGCCAGAAGTCCGTAGTTGAGCCAGTTTGCGATGTAGATCAGATCAGCACCCTGTGAAGTGATCTCGTTCGCGTACTTCTGCTGGAACTCGGTCCAGGTCGAGAACTGCATATCTACGGTCGCGTTGCATTTCTCGATGAGCTTTTCATTGAGCGTTGCCTCAACGAGCTCCTCATCCTTGGGAGCATCTCCCATTACATAGAATACCAGATCAACACGCTCCGACAGGTCGGCTGAGTTTGTGCCTTCGGCAGCTGCTCCCGCGGGCGTTTTCTGATCGTTGTTTACCGGGATGTCGGCAACCCCCTGCTGATCCAGCTGATCGGCCGCGGATTTGGAACCGCTGCCGGCACAGCCCGTAAACATCCCCACGATCAGTACCAGTGACATAAGTACACCAAAAAACCTTTTTTTCATAATCGTCCTCCTTTTTTATGTAAACATTAAATTGGTGCCGGAATTAAGTGTTCTCATCCCTTTACCGCTCCTACCGTGATGCCCGATACGAAGAAGCGCTGTACAAAGGGATAAAAGAGAAGCACGGGGCCCGTGGCGACGACCGCCATGGCCAGTTTTACCGATTCTGTAGGCAGATCCGCAGTCTTCATGCTGACATTCGATGCCATCTGCTTCATCGCCGTCGTGGCGTTCAGCAGATCGTAGAGATAGAACTGCAGCTGCCATGTCGATGAATTCGTGCTGAACATCGAGGATCTGTACCAGTCGTTCCAGTAGCCCAGAGCCAGGAACAGTCCGACCGTAGCCAGTCCCGCCTTGAGCACGGGCAGCACGATCCTGAAGAATATCGTGAAATGTCCCGCGCCGTCGATCTTTGCCGACTCGGTTATCGCGTTGGGGACCGCTCCCACGATGAATGTCCTCATAAGGATAACGAGGAACGGGCTCATGAGCGCCGGGAACCAGATCGCCAGCGTGTGTCCCTTCAGGTTCAGGACATTTGCGTACATCAGATACCAGGGGATCATGCCTCCGCCGAATATGCTCGTGAAATAGATCAGGAACGAAACCGTATTTCTGTATTTGAATTCCTGTCTCGAGATAACGTAGCCGGTCAGAGCGATCATCGTGAGTCCGATCGAGGTTCCGACCACGGTATAATAGACATTCATCTTATAGGCCTGAATGATGTCCTTGGGCGATCTGAAGATCGTCCTGTAAGCTTCAAGCGTAAAGTCCCTGGGGAAAAGGCTGTAGCCCTGCTTCAGTATCGTTACGTTGTCGGTGAACGAGCCCGATACGATGATTATGAACGGGAGCACGCATACGATGGCGCCGAATGCCAGCAGTACATACGATATTCCGTTGAATACCTTCGTTCCCGCCGATTTCTTTATAGCCGTCGGAGCAGCCTGTGGTTTGTTTTTCATGTAAATCTCCTATTCCCGGCTCCGCATGATGCGCAGAGCCTCTGATCGTCAGAACAGCGCGTATTCGGGATTCTTTCTCTTTACGAGATAGTTCACCAGCACGATTATCAGGAATCCGAACAGCGACTGATACAGGCCCGCCGCGGTACCCAGACCGATCGAGAGCGGCTGCGTCATCGTGATCCTGTAGACATAGGTATCGAAAATATCGGTAATGTTGAACAGCACGCCGTTGTTTCCGATCAGCTGGTAGAACAGTTCGAACTGTCCCTTCATGATGCTGCCCAGCGCGTACAGGAGCAGGATGATGAACGTCGGTTTGATATGAGGCAGAGTGATGTACCATATCTGCTGCACCTCATTCGCTCCGTCCACCTTTGCTGCCTCATAGATCTCGTTGTCGATGCCGGTGATCGTAGCCAGATAAACGACCATTCCGTAACCGATGTTTTTCCACAGATAGAACAGGGTGATCAGCACCGGCCAGTACGAAGGGGTATTGTAGAAATCTATCCTTTCCGCTCCGCCCGAGGTCAGGAAATTGTTGATCAGACCGTGCTGATACTCAAAAACGTTGTAGACGATGACCTTGAGTATTACGAACGAAACGAAATAAGGCATGAACATCAGGGTCTGGGAGGTTTTCTTATACCATTTCGAAGCGACCCTGCTGACCAGTATCGCAAAGAATATCTGGAGGATGTTTCCGATGCCGATGAATACCACGTTGTAGAGGATTGTGTTTTTTGTGAGCCTGAACAGATCGGCTTTCACGAGGAATTCGAAATTCTTCAGGCCGACGAACGGGCTCGCGAACAGGCCGTCCCTGAAATTGAAGGAAGTAAACGCGAAGTACACACCGAGCATCGGAAGGTAATTGTTTATCATGAAGTAGACGAATGTCGGGATCAGCATGATGAAAAGAGGCCAGTTTTTCTTTATCTCATGCAGCAGACCGTGCTCATTGTATTTTTTGCGCTCCTTTGCCTCGAGCACCTTGATGAGCACATAAGCTCCGACGGCGAGCAGGAGTTCAATGTAAACCCATACGGTGGGCATGAAGCCCCGGATCCCGAATTTGATATTCGAGAAGATAACGAATGCGATCGTTGCGGCCGCCGTAATGATCTCAAAGATGAAAGCGAGCTTTCCGGCCGAGAGTATATCGAGTTCGCCCTTGTTCTTTCGCGCTCCCATGAGTGTCCTGATGATGAATGCGATATGGAAATAAACGCAGGCGATCATCAGCAGCAGGAGCAGCATGGCGAACAGACCGATCCGGCCGTAATTCGAGTACTGCACGAAGGACAGGATATTGAACAGATTGTATCCGGTCAGCAGATCCGCGGCCATTTCCCTGGTCACGCCTATATTCGAGAACAGGCCGACCAGATCGACGATAACGATCCTGCTGAAGAACGGAAGCGCAAGTATCAGGAACAGAGCACTTACTCCGCAGATCCATTTCTTTTTCATAAATCCCCTCCGGCAACCGTCCGGATAAGCCTGACGGTTTATATTAAACGTTTTATCTCTTTTCAAGTCGAACTTTAACATAATCATGTATTATTGACAACATAATAAAACTATTTTTGTGCATATTGAACAGTTTTATTTTCTAAAATTCAAATTCGCAACTAAAACGTTTTTGATAAAATATAAAAAAACAGCTTAAACTCTAAGGTCTAAGCTGTTTTATGCAATGTTGTCAATCCGCTGAACGGAGCCTGCCTCCGACAATGACCGCCCTCATACCTGCAGAGAGCCTGTGCGGATCCGTATACGTCGCGCATTCATGCAGGTCTTCGGGCCTGAAGATGCATATATCCGCGTCGTAATTCTCCTTTATCAGCCCTTTCCGGGGTATCCTTAAGGCCGCTGCCGGCCCGTATGTCATCTTCTCTATCGCTTTTTCGAGGCTCAACGTATGCTTTTCCAGAACAAAATGCTCGATCATCCGGGTAAATGTACCGTACACCCTCGGATGCCTGAGCCCCTCCGTGGGATACGTGGAATCTGATATCAGGCAGCTCCGCGGGTCACGCAGGATCATCTCTATGTCATCCTCCGAAGCCATGGAGTCGATCATCGTGACCATGCCGTCCTCTTCGATCAGCAGATCGCAGCAGGCATCGAGCTCGCTCACTCCTCTGTCCGCAGCGATATCCGCGATGCTCTTTCCCTGATATATCTTATTCTTATCCGTCCGTACCGAAGTGACATATATCCCTTCCCAGCCGGCAAGCTTTGCTATATTGTCAAATGCGGGGTCGCTTACCTTCTCTTCTATCCTGTCACTTAAAGTTTTTCTGACGGCCGGATCTTTAAGCCGCGTGAGTGCTGCTTCGGTACCTCCTTCGAGCATATCCTGCGGGAGTATGTGCATCAGCTGGGTGGAGCCGGCGGTATACGGATAAACATCACAGCTCACATCGAGTCCGTCCCCGCGTGCCTCAGCCATCAGCCGCAGCGCTTCGGGTATCTTTTTCCCCCAGTTGATCCTGCCCATGGCCTTCAGATGGCTGATATGCACAGGGCAGTTAAGTGCCCGGCCTACGCTCAGCATCTCCTTTACACTCTCAACTACACCGCTTCCCTCCTGTCTCATGTGCACGGTAAACGGTATATCGGTGTCTCTTAAAGGCTCGAGCGCTCTGATAAGCTCTTCCGTCGTGTAAAAACACTCCGGCGCGTATCCGAGCCCCAGACTCACGCCCAGCGCGCCTTCCGAGAGTGCCTGTTCGAGAGTCCTGTGTATCCGCGTATAGTCTTCATCATCAAGCCGCAGCTTCTTATAGCCTGCGATCCCGGCGCGCACGGTCCCCGCGCCGACCAGCATGTATGAATGTATCGGCGCGTCCTTGACTCCGTCCAGATACTCCTTCATCGACCGCGTGGGCACATTATCGCCTATCCCGCCCGTAATGGGCCTCAGATATGCCTTTATCTCATCCGTAAAAGGCCCTGTCAGGGGAGCTGCCGAAAGCCCGCAGTTTCCGTTGACGATCGTAGTCAGTCCCTGCGCGAGCTCGAGTTCACCGTAGCCTGCGCGATACGCCTCGGCATCGGCATGCCGGTGGATATCGATAAACCCGGGCGTGACCGTATATCCTTTCGCATCGATAACCTGCCGGGCCTCAGCACCGGTCAGATTTCCGTAAGCTGCTATCCTGCCGTCCGTAATGCCCATATCGGCAGTAAAGGCAGGAGCACCGCTGCCGTCGATGATCCTGCCGTTTTTGATCAGTATGTCAAATACCATCTTTTCTGCCTTCCAGAATATCTCTCATCATTCTCAGTGCCTTGCCTCTGTGGCCTATCGTATTCTTGACCTCAGGCGGAAGCTCTCCGTCGGTCATACCGTACTGAGGCACCCAGAATATCGGATCGTATCCGAATCCGTTCGTGCCTTTTGCCTCATAAGCCACAGCGCCTTCGTAGGTCGCAAAGGTATCCACCTCATGGCCGTCCGGGAAAACGCATACGACCGCGCAGCAGAAACGCGCGCTCCTCTGCTCCATCGGAACACCCTCGAGCTTGTCTATTATTGCCTGATTCTTTATGGAATAAGGCGTATCCTCACCCATGAATCTCGACGAATAGATACCCGGCTGTCTGTCGAGATAGTCCACCTCAAAGCCCGAATCATCGGACATTACGAGGTAACCCGCGTACTCTTCGGGCAGGTTCTCGGCTACGGCCCTGGCCTTTATCCTGGCATTTTCCAGATATGTCTGTCCTGTCTCTTCAACATCGAGCACCAGCCCGATATCCTTCAGCGAAACGAACTCATAGCCCGTTCCCTGCATTATCTCGCGCACCTCGCGCACCTTGTTCGCATTCCCCGTGGCGAACACTATCGTTTTCTTATCCATTATTTGCTGGCCTCGAGAACACCCTTTGCGAGTCCCGCGATACCCTGGATCTCAGAAGGGATGATGATCTTCGTAGCCTGGCCGTCGGCAGCCTTTGTGAAGGCTTCGAGAGACTTGATCTGAATGATCTGCTCAGCGTTAAGTCCTGTATCCATCAGATACTTGATACCTACGGCATCGGCCTCCTTGTGCAGTCTGATCGACTCGGAATGACCCTCGGCTTCCTTGATGAGCTCTATCTTCTGAGCCTCTGCGCGAAGTACTGCGGACTCCTTTTCACCTTCGGCGCGAAGGATCGCCGCCTTCTTTTCACCCTCTGCGATAAGGATCTGCTCACGTCTCTCACGCTCAGCCTTCATCTGCTTTTCCATCGACTCTCTGATGGCATCCGGAGGCATGATGTTCTTAACCTCTACACGGCCGACCTTAACGCCCCAGGGATCTGTTGCGACATCGAGGATGGTCTGCATCTTCGAGTTGATGATCTCACGGGAAGTAAGGGTCTCGTCGAGCTCGAGCTCACCGATGATGTTTCTGAGAGTGGTGGCTGTCAGGTTGTTCAGCGCAAGGATCGGGTCCTCAACACCGTATGCGAAAAGCTTCGGATCGAATATCCTGTAGAATACTACGGTATCGATCTTCATCGTAACGTTATCCTTTGTGATAACCGGCTGGGGAGGGAAATCGGCGATCTGCTCCTTCATGGAACAGCGCTTAACCACCTTGTCGATGATAGGCATCTTGATGTGAATGCCCGCGCCCCATGTGTTGCAGTATCTGCCGAGACGCTCGATGATATAAGCCTGTGTCTGGGGTACGATGCGAATGTTCGCTCCGATGATCCACAGCAGCAGCACAGCTATGATGATGTAAACAGCGTAATCCATATTTGCTCCTTTCACTTCGTTCAGGCATAGCTTGCCTTTCACTCCCCACAAATTATGTTTTCTCCCGATCCGCAGGGGTTTTCGGATCTTTATACATATCTTAACACAAAGCCCGCAAAATAACACCATGGACGGTGCAAATTAGACTCACTTATTTTTCAGACGTCCGCGATAGGTGATCTTATCCTGCAGAGTCGGTGTCACTACGGTGCTCTTAACTTTTCCGATCGAAATATAATTGTCCAGGATCGCTTTGATATCCGTGCCCTCGTAAGCGCGCTCTATCGCCTCGACCGTGATCGCGTATCTTACCGCGCCGTCCACAAAAGATGCTGGCTGTTCGGTATAGATATTGTTGTAGAAATCATCCTGCGCGATCGTCCTGTCCCAGAGAATTCCCTTGCAGTCGGCAACAGGACAGCCGGGGAAATTAAGATTCCAGACTTCATCGCATCCGATCGGCTTTTTAAGCACCTCTTCGGTCACCTGCTGCAGATACTCATCCACCGTATCGAATATCCCGCGGTAATCCGTGGAAAACGCTATCGCGGGAATCCCCGCGAACAGAGCCTCCATCGTGGCCCCGATCGTGCCCGAATAAGCGATGTCATAGCCGGTGTTGTAGCCGTTGTTGATCCCCGAAAAAACGATATCGGGCCGTTCCTTCATGATCCTGTCTATGCCTAGACGCACGCAGTCCGCGGGCGTTCCGCTCACCGTATAGGCCTCGACTCCCTCCACCGGGAAATCCCTGACCTTTTTCACGTCCACATAGGTCAGTATCGTCAGTTTCTGTGACATCGCGCTGCACTGCGAATCGGGCGCTATGACAGTGACATCGCCGAGCTTTTTCGCCATCGCGGCAAGCCTTATGATGCCTTCTGCCGTGATCCCGTCATCATTTGTTACAAGTATACGCATATGTTCTCCTTCCGCTTCGCTTCAGACACGCGTCAATGCTTTGCCGCTTTCCTGCTGCCGTTCTTTACCGCGCGCGTCATGATGAGCTGCGCGGTGACCGATACCGCTATCTCGGCGGGTGTTTCGGAATATATCTCTATGCCGATCGGCGCCACGAGCCGCTGCATCTCTTCCTCGGTCACACCGTCCTCCGAAAGCCTCACCTTAAGTGCCGCGATCTTCGACCTGCTGCCTATGACTCCGATGTAGCATGCCTTTGACTTCAGCATGCTGAATATGCACTCGTAATCGCTGCGGTGCCCTCTGGTCATAACGCATACATAATCATCGGGAGTGAGCTCCGGTGCCAGTCCGGCCAGTTCGTCTATCGGTACGAGCCGAGTCTCCGCCAGACCTCCGAACAGCTTCGGATCGGCGAAATCAGCCCTGTCTTCGATCACGACGCACCTGAAATCACAGGCGGACAGGCACGGCACCAGCCGCTGCGCGACATGTCCTCCGCCGAATATATAGACCTTCCCGGGCATAACGAGAGGCTCCGTAT
>JAGCSS010000157.1 GCA_017964055.1 Lachnospiraceae bacterium | reverse complement strand
AGCGTGGTGTCCAGTATCTTCTCTTTTGTCTCAAGAGCACTCATAAAAACCTTCCTTCGGTGCCTGTTATTATTCTAAAATACCGAAGAACGGTATCAGTGCGCTGCGGTTACCTTGATCCAGAGTCCGGAGAGGGTCTTTCTGAGCTTCTCGTCATCATGATAGATCTCGTCAAGCGCGTAATCTCTGGGATAATATGCCTCGTTGCCTTCGAACTCTCCGCCCTCGGCGGTCATCTCGTCGAGAATGTTTCCGTTGGGAGAAGCGTAGCATACAGCCTCGGTGTTGTCGCGGCTGATGTCGTCCGAAAGAACGAAATTGATGAACTCATGCGCGAGCTTGGGGTTCTCAGCGTTTGCGGGGATTACCATCGCGTCGTACCATCTGTTGGTTCCGGAAGCGGGTGTGTAGTAGCCCATGTCCTCATTCTCCGAAAGAATGGTAACCGCGTCGCCGCTGTATACTACCGCGAGGTCCTTGGTGCCGTTGATCATGCCGTCGATAACCTGGTCGGTAACAAATACGGGATCGGTAGCCGCCTTCATGTCGAGGAGCCACTCATACTCCGCATTGATCTCAGCCTCGTCGCTGCTGTTTGCCGAGTAGCCGAGCTGCTTTGCGGCGATCATGAAGCCGTCGCGCTCCGAATCGTAGAAATAAGCCCTGCCTGCGTACTTGCTGTCGCGGAAGATGTCCCAGCCCTTGCTCTCGAGCTCCGAGAGCGGAACATTGTTCTTGTTGTAAACGATGCCCACGGTGCCCCAGAAATAGGGAATTGAGTAGGAATTGTCGCTGTCGTAGGCCGCGTTCTTAACCTCGTCGGCCAGATTCTTCATGTTGGGGATCAGGCTGTGGTCGAGCTTCTGCAGCTGTTCCTCCTTGATCAGACGCTCGATCATGTAATCCGAAGGGATCAGCACGTCATAGGTCTCGCCCGCGCTGAACTTGGTGTACATCATCTCGTTCGAATCAAAAAGCTCGGGGATAACGGTCACGCCGAATTCCTTTTCGAAATCGGGGATCAGGTTGTCGGCAATATATTCACCGGGAAGAAAAACCTTGAGCACGGTCGATCCGTACTTCTCTTTTGCGTCGGCGCTTCCCTTTTTCGAGCATGCAGCCGCCGAAAGGCACATAACAACGATCAGCACTGCTGCCGCAATTCTCTTAACATTCTTCATTCTTTACTTTCCCTCCTAAATGCACGGTCCGTGCGCAGTCTCCTCTGCTGCCGGCCGCTGATTAAATATGCATAACGGCTCTGCCGGTCTAGTCCTCTGTGGCCTTGATACGCTTCGAATTACGCTTCTCGGCGATCGCGGGGATCAGGTTATAGAGCAGCAGGAATACCGATATGATCACTATGATCAGTGTCGAGAGCGCGTTGATCGAAGGATTGATGCGCTTCGACATGGTGTATACCAAAATCGAGATATTGGATACACCGTTTCCCGTAACGAAATACGAGATGACGAAATCGTCAAAACTCATCGTGAAAGCGATGAGCGCGCCGCTGACGATGCCGGGCTTGATCTGGGGCACGATGACCTTGATCAGCGCCTGCCAGGGCGTGCAGCCGAGGTCCATCGCCGCGTCCGCGAGGTTCTGGTCCAGTGTGCGCAGCTTCGGCGCTATGCTCAGTATCACGTAGGGGATACAGAACATGATGTGCGCGAGCAGCATAGTAAGAAAGCCCTTGCGGAAATGGATCGCGCTGTAGAACATCAGCAGGCCGATGGCCGTAACGATCTCGGGGTTCATGATGGGCAGGTTGTTCACCTGCTCAACGATCGCGCGCAGGACGGCCTTTGACTTCGAAAGACCAATGGCCGTGACGGTTCCGACAAAGGTCGATACGGCGGTAGCGATAACTGCCGTAACGATCGTGTAGAATACGGACTCCATCATGGTCCTGTTGCTGAACATCTTCTCGTACCACTGCAGCGAGAAGCCCGCGAACTTTGTGAGCGACCTGCTGTCATTGAACGAGAAAACTATCGTGTAGAGTATGGGCGCATAGAAAAATATCACGAGCAGGCCCATAAATATGCTCGAAAGGATACGCTTCTTTTTCTTCATCAGCTCGCGCTCCTTTCCTGAATCTCCGACCTGTCAAGCTTTTTGGTGACATAGAGGGAGATCATGATTATGATCGCCATGATCAGCGAGATCGCGCTGCCGAAGCTCCAGTCGCCCGAAGTCAGGAACTGGGACTCGATGACGTTGCCGACGAGCACGTACTGTCCGCCGCCGAGGAGCTTAGGTATGCAGAAGCTCGATACCGCGGGCAGGAAAACCAGCGTAATGCCGCTGATAACGCCCGGGAGCGAAAGCGGGAGCGTAACCTTCGTAAAGCAGCGGAGACGGTCCGCGCCGAGGTCCTGTGCCGCCTCGATCAGGCTGTAATCCATTTTCGTGAGCGAAGTATATATCTGCAGGATCATAAAGGGGATGAAGTTATAGACCATTCCCAGTATTACCGCAAATTCCGTGTACATCATAGTGACGGGGCCGATGCCGAAGAATCCGAGGAACTTGTTGATCACGCCGTCGTCCTGGAGGATGCCGATCCATGCGTAGGTACGCACGAGCATATTGATCCAGGTCGGGAAGGTGATGATCAGGACCCATTTCATTTTCAGGCCTTCACTGCATTTCGCGATGTAATAGGCCGCCGGATATCCGAGGAGTATGCAGACGACCGTGGTGATGAGCGCTACCCGCAGAGACCTGCCGAGTACCTCGAGGAATATCCTGTCGCTGAAGAATCTCGCGAAATTCTCCAGCGTAAACTTGAACTGTACTACCGAGTTGCCCGTCTTGGTAAATGCGTAGAACATTATCAGGATCATGGGCAGCACGATCATTATCGCGATCCATACAACGTACGGATACGTCATTTTTCTGTATGATTTCATCTAAACGGTTAACCCTGCCTTTCGCATCAGATTAAGTTTGGACAATAACGTCAGTCTTCTCCTCTTTAGAAACGGCTTTGCCATTTCTGATTCCTTTTGGGGAGCTTCCCTGTATCAGTCTTCTCCCTGGGTCTTCGACATAATGTGCAGATCCTCGGGCGTGAATGCCAGTCCCACTGCGGCTCCGACCTCGGATTTATCGGTCGTGTCCACTCTGTAGGTATAACCTGTCGTTTTGAAGGTCACATAGTACTCACCCGGAGTGATGGTCGCGGGATCGAAATCATAAATAACATCGGTGATCTCAACGGGGCTGCCGTCCTCGAGGTCGAATGCAACGGCGTTTGCCCAGATCTTCAGGTCTGTCTTTAACGCGATGCTTTCCTGTATGTCATCAACGGTCTTGAAGATATTAACGGCGTAGATCTCTTCTCCGTAGTCCTCGTTTACATCGCGGTTGACATCGTCCACGATCATGTTCGAAGTAACGCAGGTCCCGGCCGATGTAAAGAATGTAACCGGGTATGTCCCGTTCTGCTTTGATATCTCGTACTCAACCCTGCTGATCGATATACGCTCATCAGTCTCGGGGTTCCAGGCCTGAGCGTCGGCACGGTCGATGATGATCGCGTCGGTCAGGGTATCGATATCCTCGGCGTCGAGGTAGAAATCATCGGCGGACATCATCTCGCCTGCCGCTTCATTCACGACAGGTTTATCCTCATCAACGGTCATCTTGACTTTGATCGAGGTACCTGCCTTTGTTTCTACAACTGTCTCATAGTGCACGCCCTTGAAAAGTACGGACTTTACGATGCCTTTGAGCTTGCCCTTGCTGGGCGCTACGATATCCAGATCCTCGGGCCTGATGACCACGTCTACCCTCTCGTTCGGAGCAAAACCGTGATCCACGCACTCAAACTGCTTATCCTCAAAGATGACCTTATAATCATCGACCATGATGCCGTCGACGATGTTCGATGCTCCGATGAAGTTAGCTACATAGCGGTTCGCGGGCTCGTTGTAAATATCCGTGGGAGAGCCGATCTGCTGGATCTCGCCCTCTTTCATTACAACGATCTTGTCCGACATGGTCAGGGCTTCTTCCTGATCGTGCGTTACGAAAATGAAGGTGATGCCTACTTCCTTCTGGATCTTTTTCAGCTCCTTCTGCATCTCCTTGCGGAGCTTCGCATCAAGCGCTCCCAGAGGCTCATCGAGCAGCAGGACCTTGGGCTCGTTAACGAGCGCGCGGGCGATCGCCACACGCTGCTGCTGTCCGCCGGACATCTCATGGACTCCGCGCTTTCCGAAATCAGCGAGGCCTACAAGCTTGAGCATACGGGTAACCTTCTGCTCAATGATGTCGGCAGGCTCACCCTTAAGCTTCAGGCCGAAAGCAACATTGTCATATACGTTCAGATGAGGGAACAGCGCGTACTTCTGGAATACGGTGTTCAGGTCCCTCTTGTGGGGCGGAAGATCGGTGATGTTCTCGCCGTCAAACACAACGGTACCCTCATCGGGCTCAAGGAATCCGCCGAGTATCCTGAGGAGCGTAGTCTTGCCGCAGCCCGAAGGGCCCAGAAGAGTAACGAACTCATTCTCATAGATATCGAGGTTGATACCTTTAAGGATGAGCTGGCCGTCGAAGTACTTAACGATATTCTTAAACTGGATCAGTTTTTTCATTCGCTGCCTCCTGTATTTTTATTCTTTTTTCCTGTTTTTTCGCGAGAGAAAAGGGGCGTTTACACGTCCCCCTTGAATTGCGTTCAAACAATGCAATTATATCAGCATTTTTCCTAAATGCAATAATAAATTTTTTTGTGGTTTTTCTACTTAATTTTTCCACGGTCCGACGCCACTTCCGCTGCGAAAATCCACTGCTGGACAATGCCCCTGAAACCGCTGTATTTTCCGAAATATTCGTTCGTGATCCGGTCGTAATCCGCCATCGAAAATTTCTCCTGCGGCACTGCCGTTTTTCCGTGCAGGTTCGGGAGATAATATTCGCGGTAGAGAATGTCCTTAATGTGAGTGTCGATCGGGAATGCGTCAACGAAGCCCGCTCCGAAGAGAAGGATGCAATTCGCGACCTTTTCACCGATGCCGGTAAAGGAGAGCAGATACTTCTTCGCGTCCTCGTAGGGCATGGCGGCAAGAGTCTCATCGGGAATGCCGTGATCAAGGAACTGTACGGCGGTCTCATAGATATAGCGCTCGCGGTAGCCCAAAGACAAACCCTGCACGCCCGCGGGTCCCGCTGCCGCGATCTGTTCCGCCGTGGGGAAGGCATACCATGCGTGAGAACCGTCTTCCATCCTTGTTCCGAGCTTTGCGCAGAGTCCCTCGATACATTTGCGGATCGAAGGTATCTGTTTTTGCTGGGAGATTATGAAGCTGATCATCATTTCCCAGGTATCCTGCCTGAGTATCCTGATCCCGTCCCCGGCATCGCAGCAGCGGCGCAGATACCCATCATTTGCGTCCAGAAGCCCCGTAACGGCCCTGTAGTCCCGATCGAGGT
>JAGCSS010000156.1 GCA_017964055.1 Lachnospiraceae bacterium | reverse complement strand
CGCTTCTATCAGGACCATATTCGGTTCCTTGTCGATAAACGGATGGACCATCTTCATGCGTTTCGGCTCGAGACGGTGTTCCTTAAGACAGGTGATGATCTCTGCCAGCCTGAACGGGCGGTGTACCAAATAAAACCTGCCCTGCGGCTTTAGCAGAAATGCGGCCTCACGGACCACGTCTTCCAGCGTGCACAGTATCTCATGCCGGGCAATGGCCTTTGCGGAGTCGGGATTGACGAGTCCGTGCTGTCCCAGCATATAGGGCGGATTAGAGGTGACCACGTCGAATGCTGCCTTTCCGAGATCGGCGGAGGCTGTCTTTATATCGCCTTCGATGATCGTTACCCGGTCTTCGATCCCGTTCAGTCTTACGCTCCTTTGCGCCATGTCGACATTCTCGTGCTGTATCTCCAGTCCGGTAAAATGCTTTCCGGGAGTCTTTGCCGCGAGCAGTATCGGGATGATCCCGTTGCCCGTGCCGAGGTCTATCGCGGTCTCGCCTTCGCGCACAAAAGCAAACCCGCTCAGCAGCACGGCATCCATGCCGAAGCAGAACCGGGCGGGATTTTGGATTATCTTAAAGTTGTTGCGCTCCAGGTCGTCAATGCGTTCGCCCGGAAGAAGAATCTCATCCATATCAGTCTTCGAGCTTACTCTTGCTTTCTTTTTGTTCAAGGAACTCGAGCTCCTTAAGCTCCTTCATCTCGGCGTCGGAAGAGCCGGAGCCGCCGCGGTCCTTACGTTTGCGGGGCTTGAAGGTGAGCTGGTCGGGAGTGTATTCGCGAGCTTCCTTATCGCCGTTCTCGAGCGTGATGATAACGCGCACGAGCTGCTTGAGGACATTGACGGAAGCAACGTCGCCGTGCTGTCCGTCGGAGGTAACGACATGGTCGCCGACTCCGGGAAGCTTTGCGTTCAGCTCCTCATAAGCGAGCTCCTCGTTGTTGAGGCAGCACATGAGTCTGCCGCAGTTGCCGGATATCTTCGAAGGGTTCAGGGAAATATTCTGTTCCTTGGCCATCTTGATCGAAACGGGCGCAAAATCGGGTAGATAGGTATTGCAGCACAGCGGTCTGCCGCATATTCCGATGCCGCCGAGAGCCTTTGCTTCATCGCGTACGCCTATCTGGCGAAGCTCGATCCTGGTCTTGAAAACGGCGGCCAGATCCTTGACGAGCTCGCGGAAATCGATGCGTCCGTCGGCGGTAAAATAGAACAGGACCTTATTGTTGTCAAAGGTGTATTCGCACTCGATAAGCTTCATCTCGAGGCCGTGCTTGCGGATCTTTTCGAGACAGATGTCAAAAGCGCTCTTTTCCTTTTCGCGGTTGCGTGCCTCTGTTGCGAAGTCGTTCTCGTCGGCCTTGCGGATAACAGGCTTTAAGGGCTGTACGACCTTGCTGTCCTCAACCTCGGCGGGACCGAGCACTACCGTACCGAACTCCACTCCGCGCGCGGTCTCGACGATAACGGACTCGCCCTTGCTTATCTCAAGATCCAGCGGGTCAAAATAATATACCTTGCCGGCATGTCTGAATCTGACTCCTATTACTTTAATCATTTTATTAACCTTCCTTAACGGATTATTTTGCTTTCATGGCTTCGACCAGCAGCTGCATGGCGGCGGGGAAGCTGACGTTGTTTTTGAGCCGCTCCTTTGTGAGGTCCAGCTCGATGAATATATTGTTGAGGGTCGGGAAACTCTTGGCCTCGGCCTGTTCCGCTACGGAATGCAGGTTTTCCGAAAAGAGCACCCTCTCTGCATTGTGTGTCGACTTATATACGAGAACGTCGCGGTACCACATGGAGAGCAGATCGAAATAGTCGCTTAAGTCCGCTGCCGAATTCTTATCTCCGATCGCGGCGATGGCGGCGGAGATCTCCGACTGGGACATACGGTCCAGGTCGCACACGAGACGCAGAACGCGGTCCTTTGCCTCTATGAAACCTTCGTCCTCCGCTATGCGGCGGGCCTTTCCGATGCAGCCGCAGGAAAACGAAGCGCAGAGATTGGCGACATAATCGGGAAGCTGCTTCTCTGCCATCAGGTAATCGCGGATAAGAGTCCTCTCAACGGGGCGCATGTCCAGGATCACGCAGCGGGAGAGTATGGTCTGCAGGAATTTGCCGGTATTCTCGGCGAGCAGCAGGATGACTGCGTATTCGGGCGGTTCCTCGAGCGTTTTGAGCAGAGCGTTCTGCGCGGGCTCGTTCATTTTCTCGGCCTCGTCCACTATGTAGATCTTATAGCGGCCGGAATAGGGCAGGACCCTGATATCGTTGACCAGCTGCAGCCGGATGTCGTCAACCGTGATGTCCTTTTTCTCGTGAGTGACATATATAATGTCGGGATGGCTGTGAGCCTCGGACTGCATGCAGTTAAGGCAGGCTCCGCACGGGTCCGTGCCTTCGCTGTCGCACTGCAGCGCCGCGGCAAATCTCTCGGCAAGCATCATCTTGCCGGAGCCGTCCTCGCCCGCGAAAATATAGGCATGCGAGATCTTTTTCTCGGCCAGGGCCGATGTCAGATGGGCCTTTACGCCGTCCTGACCGATTATGTCGTTAAAGCTGAGCATTCTGTCATGCCTTTCATATCAGGTAAAAATATCCAGGAGCAGACCTCTGATCTCGTCGATATTGTTCATGATGAGCAGCAGATCCTGCTCGTCCTTTATAAGCTCCGAAGCGATCTGATCGAGTTTTTCGTCGACCAGGCGGACCATTCCGTATACGCGGTGGCGTCCGCGTCTGTCGAGAAAGTTTTCTCGGGAAAACTTGTGAGAGCGGTTAACGACCTCGTTCATGAAGTCCTTGATCAGTGAACGATAGCGGCGCATGTCCTGAATGTCACGGCGCTTTTTTATCTTTTCGCCCTGCTCCGTGATCTCTCCCATCAGATTGCTCAGGCGCTCGGCAAGCTCGGACTCCTCTATCGCGCTGGCGAGAGTGAACTTAAACGTGCCGTCCGCAGGCTTCGCTGCCTGGGTCTGCTCGACCTGGTTTATGGGAGTGGTCTGATTAACCTTGATGTCCATAAGGCGCCTCCGTAGATCCGGTCAGTCCGCGTAGCTCTCTATCAGTGCGCAGATCTCGGCCAGACAGGTGTCAAAATCATTGTTTTCGTAGCGTTTGGTGATGCCGAGACGGGTGATCTTGTCCTCCGAAAAATCCTCGCTGTCCGCAATGAAACGGCGGCACATCTCGGTATATTTCGGCTCGGGCTGCCTGCGCTCGCGCTCAAGTGCGCGGCTGAGCCTGATGCCGTCCTCCACCTCTATATATATCGGAATAACGCGGTCGCTTCCGAAGTAATCGCGGAGCGACTCGTAGCCCTCAAGCACCATGGTGATGACATAATCGTGATCGTCGTCGATCTGTCCGTCATCGGCGGTGAAATAATACCAGTCGCCCATGACCGTATGGTAGCAGCGATATTCGATGATGCGCCCTTCGTCGCGCATCTGTCTGAAGCTCGGTATATCGGTAAAATAGTATTCAACGCCCTCGGTCTCATTTCCTCTCTTCGGACGCGTGGTATATGAGACAACGGTTGACAGCGGGATAGGCTGGCGTTTCAGGATTGCCTGGAAAAGGCTGTCCTTGCCGGACGCGGACGGTCCGAGAAGACAGAAGATACGGCCCTTGCCCATATGAACACCCTTCCTTTCCTAGATACTGACGCAGATTTCTGACCTGCGACAATGCGGGTGCAGCCCATAAATCTACAAGATATGATTATATCACAAACAACAGGGGTTGTCACATTGAATTGCAAAAAAAACGCAGACGTTGTACAATAGCAGGGAATACGGGCTTCGGCCCGGATCGAAAGGAAAATATCGGGTTTTATGAAAATTTTGCTTACCGTGTGCGGATGCAGCATCATATATTGTTTCGGAGTAGGTAAACTCACTCGCAATTATTCCCAGATGGACAAGCTCTGGAGCCTGCTGCTCGTGCTCCTGTTCATGGGAAGCTCAGCGCTCGGAGAAAAGATAACCTCCGGCAAATACCCCAGATACGACGATTATATCAGGCAGGTCCGCAAATATCTCCCGACAGGGAAATTCGATGCCGGGGAGTAAATCAGTGTTCCCATTTGTTTAAACATAATACTATCAGGAGGTTAAATGAAAACTGTCTACATCGATTGCAGTATGGGTGCCGCAGGTGATATGCTGACCGCAGCTCTGCTGGAGCTGTTCCCCGACAGGGAAAAGGTCATAGGCGAGCTTAATGCGCTGGGGATCCCGGGAGTTGAGTTTTCTGCAGAAGAGTCTGTAAAATGCGGGATCACCGGAACTCACATGAAGGTTCTCGTGCACGGACAGGAAGAGATTTCCGAGGATGTGCACGACCATGAGCATCACCATGACCATGATCACGACCATGAGCATCATCACGAGCATGATCATCACGACCACGATCCCGACCATGAGCATGACCATGATCACGGGCACCATCATTCGCATACATCGATGCATGACATAGAGCATATCGTGCACGACCACCTGCATGTAAGCGATAAAGTAAGAGAAGACATAATTTCGGTATATGGTCTCGTGGCGCAGGCCGAGAGCAAAGTGCACGGCAGGCCCGTAAACGAGATACATTTCCACGAAGTCGGGAATATGGACGCCGTGGCTGATATTGCTGCCGTATGCTATCTTCTGGACCGCCTCGGTGTCGACAGGGTTGTTGCTTCTCCTGTACATGTAGGCTCTGGTCAGGTAAGATGCGCGCACGGCATACTGCCGGTTCCCGCTCCCGCGACGGCTCATATCCTGCAGGATGTGCCCATTTACGGCGGCAGCATAAAAGGAGAGCTCTGCACTCCCACAGGCGCTGCCCTGCTGAAGCATTTTGTTTCCGATTTCGGTCCGATGCCGGTGATGAAGACATCGAAGATCGGATACGGCATGGGAAAAAAGGATTTCGAAGCGGCGAACTGCGTACGCGCAATGATCGGTGAGACCGGCGCGGCAGGCGACAGTATTGTCGTACTCTCCTGCAACATCGACGACATGACCGGCGAGGAGATCGGTTTTGCCATGGACCGCCTGTTTGATGCGGGCGCGAGGGATGTTTTCACGACGCCTGTCGGCATGAAGAAAAACCGTCCCGGCACCATGCTCAGCGTCATCTGCAAAGACGATGACAAAGAAGATATCGTTAAGGCTGTTTTTAAATATACGACGACCATCGGCATCAGGGAAGAGCGCATGAACAGATACGTTCTCGACCGGAGGACCGAGACGGTCGAGACAGAATACGGTCCCGTCAGATGCAAGGTATCGTCCGGCTACGGCGTGGAGCGCAAGAAATACGAATATGACGACATGACAAGGATCGCCGCGGAGCGCGATCTGAGTCTGTTCGATGTAAAAGACCGGACTTTAAAGGAGTAAAAATGAGACTGAGACACATTGCAAAGGCAATGCCGATAATAGAGCAGAGCGAATTCGTGGAGCATGACCCCGCGGCATGGAAGGGCAGATGGAAGGAGCGTTTCGGGAATGACAGACGCCTGCACATCGAGGTGGGCATGGGAAAAGGCAGGTTTATCACGACTCTGGCCGGACTGAATCCCGAGATCAACTATATCGGCATCGAAAGAGCTGATGCGGTGCTCTACAGAGCTCTGCAGAAGCAGCAGGAGTTAAAGCTTCCCAATCTGATACTCCTGCTCGCGGATGCGGACAATATCGAGGAGTATTTCGCCGAGGATGAGGTGGACAGGATATATCTTAATTTCTCCGATCCCTGGCCGAAGGCCCATCACGCAAAGAGGCGCCTGACCTCGGGTACGCACATGGACAAATATGCGAATATCCTTAAGCCTGAGGGCCGCATCTGCTTTAAGACCGATAACCGCGACCTGTTCGATTACAGTCTGGAGGCTGTACAGGAGGCAGGATGGAGCGTTTCCGACATTACCTATGACCTGCATAACAGCGAATATGCCGCGGGCAATGTCATGACCGAGTACGAGGAGCGTTTCTCCGGCATGGGAAACGCGATCTG
This sequence comes from Lachnospiraceae bacterium, assembly GCA_017964055.1. Lineage (GTDB taxonomy): Bacteria > Bacillota > Clostridia > Lachnospirales > Lachnospiraceae > RUG11977. The sequence continues at coordinate 3,453 of JAGCSS010000156.1, read as the reverse complement.
CCGGGCCGTTTTTTCTCATACACGGGCCGACCGGACCGGAGAATGACCTGTTTGCGGGGAGGCGCGGATGCCGCCGAAGCCCTTAAAATAGGCGTTTTCGGAGATTTGAAAAATATTTTCAAAAAAATTTGAAAAAAAGCTTGCATTTGAAAAAAATCTGTTATATAATGCACCTTGTGCTCAATGAGAGCGCGCAAATGAACAGAGATGCACCTTTAGCTCAGTTGGTAGAGCACCTGACTCTTAATCAGGGTGTCCAGGGTTCGAGCCCCTGAAGGTGCAGTTTGAAAGTATCGGTTCTGAGGATTGTCTTCGGGGTCGGTGCTTTTTCTTTACGCAAATCTTCCCGTGTGGTATACTTATCCGCAAAGGTAAAGTACTTTTGGGGGTTATCTATGAGGATTGACTGGAAAACCGGATTGGGATATTGTTTCGTCCATTTCTCAGTCGAGGTTCTGTGCTTTTTCCTGCTTTATAAAATATTCGGCGGCTTTATGCTCTGGTGGGCGATCTGCGTGGCGTTCGATACGCTGGCGTTTGTCCCGCAGGCATTGTTCGGCGCGCTCTGCGAAAAGTATCCGGGATTCCGGCCGGGGCTGACCGGCGGGATACTGATAACGTCGGGCGCACTTATTATGCTGCTGAGTGCTGCGGTCATGACCGGAAAGCTTCCGGGCGGACTTATGCCGGGAGATATAGATTCGATAGCGGACATGAGCCGCTTTATCGTATTCCAGATGGCAGGGCTGATCCTGCTCACGACAGGCAATGCGCTGATACATGTTTCGGGCGCGCTGGTGACGCTCAGGGTATCGGAGGGAAGACTCTCCGAGAGCGCTCTGTTCGTAGGAGGAGGTTCGTTCGGCGTGATCACGGGACGTTTGCTGGCAGGCACATCCGGCATGGCATGGCTTCCGTTTCTGCTGATAGCCGCCGCCACTGCCGTGATGGTCGTTACGGACAGACGGGTCAGGCATACGGCGCAGGCGGACGGTAAACCGTCGGGACCATCGGTCTTTGATTTTGACGCATTCCCGTGCGCGCACGATATCGCGGCACCGAGACCCGCATGGCTGGTGATCACAGTGCTTTTCGCGGTCGTAGCGGTGAGGGCATATATAGGCTACGGTATACCCACTGCATGGAACAAGACTTCGCTGCAGACTCTGTTTCTGTTTTTGTTCATGGGTATAGGCAAGATCCTCGGAGGGATCCTTTCGGACCTGTTCGGAGCGAGGAAACTCGGGATTATCAGCTGCCTTCTGGCCGTACCGCTGCTGCTGGTCAGCGACAACATAATGTGGCTCTCGCTTATAGCGGTGGCGTTATTCTCCATGACCATGGCCGTGACTTTGGGCGGCCTGGGATCGGTCCTGAAAAACCACCCCGGTGTGGCTTTCGGTATTACGACCATTGCCCTGTGGCTGGGTTCGATGCCGGTTTTTCTGTTTGGTATCCCGGAGCAGACCGTCTGCAACATCCTTATAGCATCCATGTCGGTGCTGGCCGCAGCGGGACTGTTCTTTGTACTTAATAAACGAGTGATTGTCCGTAAATAACCGGACAACGGAAAGAGAGTAAGTTATGACATATCTTGATGTAGCACCCGCAGGCCCCATCCATATGGTCACAGACAGCACGTTCGGGGCGATCCTCTTCGTGGCTCTGATCGCGCTGGTCGTTATCGCGATCATCGTAACAGTTCTTTTATGCGTAAGACGCAGCAGAAAAAAGAAGGAAGCGGCAGCCGGCACCGCAACAGCGACATCAGCGGCTGAGCAGCAGCCAGAAGATAACAAGACCGAATGAACGAGGGAGTCGCGCTGCTGATCAGGGCGCTCTTGCTGACGGTCGTGATCGAGGGGATCGTTATCTATATAGCGACAAGGTCGGTGAAATGGCTGCTCTTTAGCATTCCCGTGAACGGTCTGACCAACCCGATCCTGAATCTCTGCCTCATGCTGGTCAGTATATACAGCGGCAGTACAATTTTATACATTACAGTCCTGATCGTTCTCGAACTGGCCGCGGTGGCGGCGGAAGCCGCGCTGTACAGAGCATTTTCGGGTATAGGGTTCAGGAACTGCCTTCTCAGATCGGCAGCGGCAAACGGTACTTCTGTTGTTCTGGGATTTATAATTATGCATTTTATGCTTGCATGAAATGTTTTTTTGTATGATAATGAAGCACAGATTATGCCGTTTTGCGGCAAAAACTGTGCTTAAAAGCAATAAATCAAAGGAGAAAAAGAAATGTCCGAAAAGAAACTTATGCTCGGCAATGAGGCCATTGCCCGCGGAGCGTGGGAAGCCGGCGTCAAAGTATCAGCAGCTTATCCCGGCACGCCGAGCACCGAGATCAGCGAAAACATTGTTAAATACGAAGACGTGTACTGCGAGTGGTCGCCCAATGAGAAGGTGGCCATGGAAGTGGCGATCGGCGCATCCATGGCAGGCGTGCGTTCGCTTGTTTCCATGAAGATGGTCGGCGTCAATGTTGCGTCGGACCCGCTCTACACCGTCAGCTATATCGGCGTTTCGGGAGGACTTGTGCTGGTCGCTGCCGATGATCCCGGTATGTATTCATCGCAGAACGAGCAGGATTCGAGAGCCGTTGCGCGCGCCGCGCACGTACCCGTATTAGAGCCCTCGGATTCGCAGGAGGCAAAGGAATTCACAAAGTTCGCGTTCGACATGAGCGAGAAGTACGATACCCCTGTCATTCTCCGCACTACCACGAGGCTTGCGCATTCACAGGGACTCGTGGAGCTTGAGGACCGCTGCGAGCCTATCGATATCCCTTATGAGAAGAATATCAAGAAAAATGTCATGATGCCCGCGAATGCGATCGCGCGTCATCCCGTTGTAGTTGCCCGTGAGCAGCAGATGTCCGATGACGGCGCCGAGTTCCCGATCAACCGTATCGAGATGCGCGACACAAAGATCGGCGTTATCACCTCGGGTATTCCTTACCAGTATGTGAGAGAGGCACTGCCGGATGCATCTGTGCTTAAGCTCGGCTGCGTTAATCCTCTGCCCAAGCAGATGATCCTCGATTTCGCAAAGAAGGTCGACAAGCTCTACATCATCGAGGAGCTCGATCCGATCATAGAAGAGCAGGTAAAGAGCTGGGGCGTTGAGTGCACAGGCAAGGAGATCCTTACCGTACTCGGCGAGTACAGCACAAATATGCTCAAAAAGGCTATCTGCGGCGAAACGCAGGAGCTCGAGACTCCCGCTCAGGTTCCGGTTCGTCCGCCCATCCTCTGTCCCGGATGTCCTCACCGCAGCACCTACTTTACACTGAAAAAACTCGGTATCCATGCGGCAGGCGATATCGGATGCTACACGCTCGGCGCGGTTGCTCCGCTTTCGGTGCTCGAGACCACGGTCTGCATGGGCTCGTCGATCAGCACACTGCACGGCATGGAGAAGGCAAAGGGCAAGGCATATG
>JAGCSS010000155.1 GCA_017964055.1 Lachnospiraceae bacterium | reverse complement strand
TCCGCCAGATTGGGCCTGTCGGGATTGTACTTTCGGTCCCTCCAGACCGCGCTCGCGCAGCCCGCCTCCGCCAGCGCACGTATCTTCGCCGCAAAGCTTCCGGTCTCGTCCTGTTCAGCGAGCCTCCTGTAGGTCCATTTATAATATGGCGGATACTCTTTCTTCAGCAGAAAGAACAGCTCCATCGCCGCCTTCAGCCCCTCCAGTTTGCAAAGCTGTGCCGCCACAGTGTCCTTTCTCGTCATGCAGCGCGCGTAATTAACCTGCAGCGCAGCCGCGAAACGATGCAGCTCGTCGGCCAGACGCTCCCGCCTTATATCCTCCGGGTAAAACCCGAGCAGGAGCCTCCGGAATGCGGTAAATACGCCGAAGTCGTCCCTGAACACTTCGCCGTTGACGGCCGTCGCAAGACACGCCCGGTCGAGCGCACGCCATTGCCGCAGTGTGATCACGCAGTTCTCTGTGTCACAGTCGATATTCAGGATATTTGAGTAGAAATCATGTATCGTCATGACTCCTCGCCGGTCGCGAAGTCTGGCGGAAAGTCCCATATTGCCGCTGCCGTATGCCAGTCTGTCATACTCTTTTGTCAGCTTTTCTCCGATGAGTTCCATATCCTCATCAGTCAGCCAGAGACAGACCCCGGTCCCGAAATCATGGTCCCTCGATACCAGATCGTCATAGCCGAAGCAGTCCGAGCCCTCACCCGCGATCCCGACCGCGATGCGGCTCTCATACTCCGGGAACTTATCATGCAGCATTTTGGCCACTTTGTTTTCGTAAAAAATACGGCTGCTCCCGAACCTATTCTTTTCCATGCCTGATCCCGTCTTTCACATTTTTGCTTTCCAAAACTATAATACATCAGTTTTCCTCCGATGCACAGCATCTGCGTCGAAAAACTTATCATACAAAAAGGAGACTGCCCCGAAGGGCAGTCCCCATGCTGTCATGATGTTTGGTTTCGTTTACGGATCAAAGGCTGTATGACTTAACAACATCGCTCAGGGCATCGGCTCTTTCCTTAACCGTACCCGTAACGTTCGATATCTCTTCGGTCATATTGAGGACTTCTTCCACCGAAGCGGTGGTCTCTTCGGTAGTTGCGGCATTCTCCTGCGCTGCCGAAGACAGATTCAGCATGGACCGGCTGACCGAATCGCAGCTGTTCGTCATGGCGCGGCTCACATCGCCGAGCAGACGGATCTCCTCATTGATGACATCCAGATTCTCCGATATGTTCTTGTAGCTCTCTCTGGTATTTTCAACTCCGAGAACCTGCTTGTCGACCGCATCGCGAACATTTTCACTCTGGCTGGTCGCATTGTCAACGCTGGCTCTGAGCTCCCTGATCATCAGATTGATCTGGTTTACGCTCTCTGCAGAACCGTCCGACAGGGTTCTGATCTCATCCGCTACAACCGCAAAACCGCGGCCCGCATCGCCTGCGCGCGCAGCCTCGATCGATGCGTTCAGCGACAGGAGGTTGGTCTGGGAAGCGATGTCTTCGATGATCTTTGATGCCTCACCGATCTTATCCGTGCTCTCGTTGATCTTTTCTATGCAGTCAAAGATGCTGTAGAAGGTCTTCTCGCTGTTCTTCGACAGATCGTAGAGTTCATCGAGGATCTTGTTGCCCTGTACGCTCGCTGCGGAAATCTTGCGGCTCGCCTCGGAGAGCTTGTCGGATGCCTCTTCGTTCTGCTTGGCCACATCCTGCAGCGCAGCGATCTCCTGCATGGAGCCCTCGATATCGGCTGCCTGATTGGTGGCAACCGCAGCCACATTGTTGACCGCCCTGGTTATGTCGGTCATGTTGCTCTTTATCTTTTCGGACTGATCGCTCATGAAACCGGAAGCCTCTTCGAGCTGATCCGTCGACTCATCCATATTTGACATGATCTCGCGCAATGAGGTCCTGAGCTCATTATACGCGTATACCAGACCGCCGATCTCGTCATGCTGCGTCTCGGGAAGTTCTTCGACCGTCAGATCCTTTGAGGCAAGCTGCTGCAGCGCGCTGCTCACATTGGTGATAGGCCTCAACATCTGTCTGATGACCACGAACAGGATAAAGCAGAGCGCAATGATGTAAAGCGCCGATGAAACGGCATAGATGACCGATATGGTCGATATCCTTGCCGATATATCATTAACCGCTTTGTCGAGCTTGGCACTCATATCCTCGGTAACGCCGTCGACGATCTCGCTGAGTTCCTCGGTTACGGGATCCACTTGCTCCATGATCGCGTTTCCGGCCTCGAGGCCTTCAGCGATATAGGTTCTGGCCATAGTAACACACAGATTGTAGAAATTCTCGTATTTTCTGAGGATATCGTCCCACAGGGCGACGTCCGCGTTCGGTGAAGCCTTGATCTTTGCGACCAGGGTATATATCTCATCACGGAACTCAACGGCCTCTTCGATAACCTCCTCTTCACGGGTGGCCGAGGCATCGGTCAGTATCTCCGCAGTATGCAGGATATCATATCGGATCTGATGCATATCCTGCATCTCAACGATCGTATGTTCATGCAGTTCTGTGGATTGACGCTTAAGTCCGTTGATGGTGATCAGCGAATAAATCGTGATGATCGCCATAACGGCGATGATCGCGATCAGGGGTAAAACTACTTTAAATGCTATTCCTTTGTACTTCTGCTCCATTAATGTCCCCTTTCGTATAGATGACAAACATAATCTCAGTGTGAACAAATCACATCCATTTTCCTATACGTATTATTATACATGATGTTTTGTGAATTAGCAATCATAATATCACATTTTTATAATTTTATATACACTATATTGAATAGGACGAATGACGACATTTCAAAAATAAAATACATTTAATTGCAAAAAAGAGCGCAGGCCTTATCAGCCTGCGCCCTTATAAAGCTCAGTAATATTTATTTTACATCCTTGATCGAGAAGCTTACGCGGCCCATCTTGTCCTTGCCGAGGCATACGCAGCGAACCTTGTCGCCGAGTGTAAGAACATCCTCAACATGGTTGATGCGCTCCTTGGCGATCTTCGAGATATGTACCATGCCCTCTTTGCCGGGAGCGAACTCGATGAATGCGCCGAAGTCCTTGATCGATACGACCTTACCGTCGTAGATCTTGCCTTCCTCGAACTCGGAAACGATGATATTGATCAGGCGGATAGCCTCCTGCATCATATCTGCCTCCGTACCGCATACCGATACGGCACCGTCATCCGTAATATCGATCTTAACGCCGGTAGCGTCAATGATAGCGTTGATGGTCTTGCCGCGCTGTCCGACAACATCACCGATCTTCTGAGGATCGATCTGGATCTGGATGATCTTGGGAGCATATTTGCTGACCTCGGGACGAGGCTCGGAAATAGCGGGCTTCATGCAGTTATCCATGATGTAGAGACGTGCCTCACGGCAGCGTGCGATAGCGCCCTCAACGATGGGACGTGTAAGTCCGTGGATCTTGATATCCATCTGGATAGCTGTGAT
>JAGCSS010000154.1 GCA_017964055.1 Lachnospiraceae bacterium | reverse complement strand
ATCCGATCACCGCCGAAAACGGCGATCTGAAAGGCACCGGTACACTGCTTGTCAGCCGCGACAAAACCGCAGTGTTCGATCTGGCTCCGTTCTCACCCGAACCAGTGGAATACTGCAACGTGAGATTCACGATCGATCCCGGATTCGCGAACCTCTATATCGACGGCATACTGACTCCGTATACGCAGCCCGTCCCCATCACCTACGGCGAGCATTATATAGAGGCGGTGCTGAGCGGCTATACCACCTATGAGGGCCTGCTCTATACCTCGAAGCCCTCGGCCTCCGTTGACATAAGCCTGTCCGTGGCTCCGGCGGCTCCCGCTGCCGAGGATCTGATGTACGATCCCGACGCGGCGACTCCGTCTCCCGAGCCGGTCGGGGACGACCCCTATGCCGATATCGAGGACAATACCACAGACGATACACCTTCGCCTACTCCCGTTTCGGGAACCTCCGATGACCTCAGCCTGATCATACACTGTACCGAGGGCACCGCGGTCTATGTAAACGACGTTTACAAGGGCGTGATAAAGGACGGCTCGCTGATCCTCGACAAGCCTGTCGGGACCGTGTCCTTAAGGCTCACTCTCGAAGGATACATAACCCGGAATTACACCGTTTCGCTCGATGACGACGGGGAGGACGCGGAGCTTACATTCCCGGCGATGGTAAAACAATAAAAAAAAATGGAACCCCCTTTTCTGCCGCTTCGTCTAATGTTCGAAAAGGACAGAAAAGACAGGAGGATTTGTTTATGAAAAAAACTATCAGGATCATCGCAGTCATCCTCGTGCTCGTACTTGCGCTGAGCGGCTGCAAAAAGAATACCGACAGTTCCGTTACGCCCGATGCGGTCACCAACGGCGCTGCAGGCGGCTCCGTAACGTCAGGCAAGACCGATACGGCTCCTGCGGGCAGCACATCGGCTTCCGACGACAAGGGCGGCACTGCATCGACCCCCGCTGCGACAGCGGCTCCGGCAACAGGCGATCGCTCATCCGAGACCGACGCTCCTTTATCTCCGTCCGACTATACAGGCCGTTCGTCCGATGAGGCTTCGTCGTCTCTTATAAGCGATTTCATCGCCGGGTTCGAGTCAAAAGCTGTTAAGAGTTCCGATACCGCCAAAGAAGGTGCAATTGGTTCACCTGCCGACGGAGGATATTACGACGAACTGCCTCTGGCAGGCGACGCTTCATGGGATATTGCCCCCGAAGGACTGAGCGACAGTTTTATGTTCTCCGGCGCTGATATGGAAGGCATCGATTTCAGCACATCAGACTATGCGCCCGATACTTACCGTCCCGCACCCAAGGCAGGTCTCCTTACCGCAGGCGAGTGGAACGACAACAAGAATTACGCGTTCTTAAAAGCCCTGATCGCAAACGGACAGGATGACGATTTCGGCAGATATTTCCGTGACTGGAGCCTTACTCCTTTCGGCCGCCTCGTGATCCGTGCGACATGCGCCGACGGCAGTGCCATGGCCAATGCGGTTGTTAAGGTATTCGCGGCCGACGGTTCGCTTCGCTGGACCTGCCGCACCGACAATGCCGGCATGGCTTATGTTTACTACAATGTTCTCGGCGACAGCGGCGCTCCCGCTTCGATAAAGCTGACTTACGGCGGAAACGAGTTCGATTACATGATAACAAGTGCCGATCTCGATCAGGATGCCGTTATTGAGCTCTCCTTCGGCAGCTTCACTCCCGTTCCCAAGGCACTCGACCTCATGTTCATGATCGATACCACCGGTTCGATGTGGGATGAGCTTGCATATCTGCAGGCAGAGCTTGAAGATGTGATCAACAGAGTAAAGAATGCCAACCCCAACCTTTCGTTAAGGCTCAGCGTGAATTTCTACCGCGATCTGGAGGATACCTACATCGTTCGTTCATATCCCTTCAGCGCGAACATTGACGAAGAGCTCAGAGCGCTCAAGGCAGAGTACGCCGACGGCGGCGGAGACTATGAAGAAGCCGTTGAGCTGGCGCTCGACGACGCGGTCAACAAGCACGAGTGGTCCGAGGACGCGGTCAAGCTCATGTTCCTCGTACTCGATGCTCCGCCCCACAACAGACAGGACGTGCGCGACAGCCTCGCTTCCACTCTGGAAGCGGCTGTGGAAAAGGGCATCCGCGTGATCCCCGTTGCATCGAGCGGCGTGGATAAGACCACAGAGTTCCTTCTCCGTACCTTTGCCATGGTAACCGGCGGTACCTATACCTTCCTTACCGATGACAGCGGTATCGGCGGATCGCACATCACACCCACCATCGGTGATTATGTTGTTGAGCAGCTCTGCGATCTGCTCGTAAGACTGATCGACGAGTACCTGACCGGCGTGGCATCTGCCCCCGTTAAGGCAGAGATCCCCGAGCGTCCCACCCAGGCTCCCATAGAGCCCTGGTACCCGATCGATCCGATCGATCCCATCGAGCCCATCGATCCCATAGAGCCCTGGGTTCCCGAGCATTCGAACTCGACCGTTATAATCAGCACGGTCGAAGGCACCACGCGTGAGATGATCGAGGCGATCTGCGCAAAGTATTCGGATTACGGTCTTTCGATCATGTACGAATACGACAGCATCAACGCATTTGCGCTCAAGACAGAGGTCGAGCTGCCCGATGCCGAGCTGTTCGCGCTCATCGATGCCCTGAACGCCGAGGAATGCATCACCGATGCTTCTCTCGATTACATTTACAGACTCGACGATCCGGTTCCGGACGTACCCAAGACCGAGACCGAATAAACACTGTACCAGGAAATTTCCTCTTCGGTTAAACCTTTCACAGCAGCTTCGTATGTATCGAAGTCGTCCGCGTCTTCCAGCTTTTGGCGGGCGGCTTCGAGAGCCTCACCGGCCATACGGAGCTGCCAGTCGTTATAGGCCTCTTCCTCATTTTTGAAGCCGATCTCATGCCGCTCCGTTTTCGGAACGGCTTTTAATTTTGCGATCATCGCGGCGTCCTCGGCGGACATCAGCCCCATGATCTCGCTCCTTACCTCACCCGCCGAACTCGTCTTCATCTCGGGAAGCCCCGTATTCACATTGATCCTGCGGGCCGTAACGAGTCTCTCGAGCCGCTCAAGATAATGGTTGTAGTCAAACGGGTAGTACAGCGCCTTACCGTCCTCAAATATATAAAACGCTTCGGCAAGTTTCCCCACCAGATATCTGTCGTGGGAAACAAAAAGGATCGTGCCGCGATAGGCCTCGAGCGCCGATTCTATGGTCTCGCAGGCCTCTATGTCCATATGGTTCGTGGGCTCGTCCAGTATCAGGAAATTCGGCGCGGCCGTGAGTATCTCCGCCAGCACGAGCCTGGCCTTTTCACCGCCCGAGAGCGAGCTCACCTTTTTGCCCGCGTTCGCGCCGCCGAACAGGTACATTCCGAGAGTTTTCCTGATATCCTTTTCGAGCATTCCGGGGAATTTCTCCGCAAAATGCTCCAGCACCGTTTTCTCCGATGTGATCGCGGCGCTCATCTGATCGAAATAACCGATCTCGATGCGGTTTCCCAATGTGCATTTTCCGTCGAGCGGTCTGATAAGCCCTGCCGCGGTCTTTAAAAATGTCGATTTCCCGGAGCCGTTGTCGCCCACGATCGCGACCTTTGAGCCGCGGCGCAGCTTTACCGAAAGCTCGATCACCGGAGCGTCATAACCGCATTTGAGATGCTCCGCGTCGAGCACCCATTTCGCGCCTATATTCGAAGGCACGATCTCGCCCGTAAATATCCGCGATCTGTCCATGTACGGCTCTTCAAGCTTTTCGGTGCGGTCAAGTATCGACTTCCTCGAACGCGCGAAGGCCGCCTTGTTCGATTTGTTCCTGTATTTCAGGATAAGCTGTTCGAGACGCTTTCTCTCTTTCCTGTTGCGCTCCCATGCCTTTCTGGCCAGTTCGTAACGCTTCTGCTTCTCCTGTCTGAAAGCTGTATAATTGCCGGGGTAGCGGACCGCCTTGCGGTTTTCTATCTCGTACACGACCTCTGCGACCCTGTCCATCAGGAAACGGTCATGGGTCACGAATACCACCGCTTTTTCATAGCCTCTCAGATACTCCTCAAACCATTCCACGGCCTTCATGTCGAGATGGTTCGTGGGCTCGTCGAGCAGCAGTATAT
>JAGCSS010000153.1 GCA_017964055.1 Lachnospiraceae bacterium | reverse complement strand
TCGTAAATGAGAACGAAAGAGGATTGCTGCCGTCCTTACACATTCCTTCGATGGTCTTAAGGAGTGTGAATCCCTCGGTCGCAGCGCCCTTCGGATAATTGACCGTTCCGAGCAGCTCTGCGGGTGATGCGATCCTGTAGCCCTCGTCACCGAGAGACTTTACTGCCTTTTTCCTGAAATATATCTTACTGCCTTCGGTGAGCTTCGGGTCGGTCTCCTTTGACTTTACGATGGGCGTCTGAGAGGTAACCTCAGTCCATGTGAGACTGTCATTCGAGATATCTTCGATCGTAACGCCGTAGTCCTGCATGCTCTTGGTGATGATGCAGTACTCGAGCACATTGTTCTCGCCCGCGGTCTTGAAGGTAAGCTTAAATGAGGATGCGCTCGTATACTCGATCAGCGAGTTGTCGGAACTGCGGTCTGCCTCTGAAAGAGACGGCTGCGCGGGTATCTTTATCGTTCTGTATTTCGACATCTGCGAGCCCGAGGTAGCCTTTTTGTAGAACTGGATGTAAACGTCCTCTCCTTCCCTTCCCTCGCTCTTATTGTACATCGCATTGGGAGCGATATCCGCGAGAGTCTTGCGGCAGTCCGATGTGATCTCTGTCCAGCCGCTCTGCTCGTTCACCGGATATCCGTTCTCGTCGACATATCTGTATGCCATGCCCTTCTTAAGCGCAAGGCTCATCTTCGAATCATCGATAACTATCGTGGGCGCCGTGGATTTCTTGGGGATATTGACGGTGACTTCCTTGCCGGGTCTGCTGCCTGCATCCGAGCCCGAACCGTTCGTGCCCTTAACCCTGAACATCAGAGAAGCGCCGTTGTCAATAAACGCCGCCAGTTCAGCCTCGAAAGTCTGCTCATTATAGTCTCTCCACACCATGCTGTCGCGCTTCTTCCACTCGACTGTCTTTGTTCCCGCATTGGTGAAGTTCATCTTCCCGGTGCCCATATTGTACGTAACCTTCAGGGAGTTGTCTCTCTTCGGGATCGTAACCTTGATCGGTTCGGAAGAAACATCGGCTTTAAAGCTCATCACGAAATTGGTGCTCATGGAAACCCATGAGATATCCATCGTAGCGAGCTTGTATGAACCCTTATCGGTGATCACTGCCGGTACGTATTCCCACTTTTTCTGGGTGGCGTTCGACAGAAAGATCATCTGGTCCGCCGAGCTCATCTTTATGGTGATCGTGCTGTCATCGTAGTTGACCGATTCAACCGACACAGCTCCGGTCGCCGCCTGAGCCGCGATACCTTCCGCAAAAATCAAAAGCGCGATCAAAACCGCAACAGCCATGAATCCCTGAAGCAGTCTTTCGCGCATTTCGGTCTTTTCTGTTTTATATCTATTCATAGACAAAAGCCTCCCAAAAAAGGTAACGTCCCTGTTATACTCTCTCAAATCCATTCAAAATATATATCGGCTTTGACAGAGAAAACATAACCCTTTTTGAAAGACTTTTTTAATTTTCTCGTTGATCCGTGAAGCTGTTACTTTATGAGGAACAGCGCCGCAAAGAGCACTACACCGTGTAAAACCGCGAAGCGGATGACTGTCTGGGCATCCGACCAGTTTTTGTTCTTGCGGACATGGTCATGTATGGGTGTCCTGACATTTTTCAAAATGTGTATCTTGAGGAATCTGAGGAGCGAAACCTTGATCAGTCCGAGCCCGCCGTCGATGATGAATACCAGGCAGATCGGAATGAACATCAGCGGCGCGCCGCTCTTCATGGCTGCAAGCGCAAAGAATACGCCGAGAGTCCTCGATCCCGCGTCTCCCATGAGCATGATGCTGGGGCCTGCATTGAGCAGCAGATAAGCCCCGATAACGCCCATAAAACCGTAGAGATAAACCTTAAAATCTATGCCGGGCATGCAGCACTCTATATGCTGCGCGACCGTGCTCTTATTGAAGAGTACGATGAACGCGCCCATCGACAGCAGCGAGAGCGTGCTCGAAAGTCCGTCCACACCGTCGGTGCAGTTTACGACATTGATAGATGCCCATACGAGCACGGTCCCGAGTATCGCGTAGAGCCAGAACGGGAGCGTGACCGTCTTCCCCGAATAGGCAAACACTATATCCGTCGTGTTGTTAAGTATGAATACCAGCGTGATCGCGAGTGAGATCACGAGGTCGATAATGCCCTTTTTGTACTCGCCCCAGGGGTTCTTGGACGCGTCGTCCAGATATCCCGCCAGCATCGCAAGTATCATCAGGATCGCGTAGCAGATGTTCTCCCATGTAAGAGGGGCAAAAAGCAATACCAGCAGCGCAAACACGGGCACGAACACCACTCCGGCACCGCGGGGCTTACCCTTGGCTGCCGCCGCGTTTACCGCGAAGGCTCTTCCGATGTCTCCGGGAAGCTTTGACTTAAATACCCTGAGCAATACGTATGTGAGCACAAAACCGGCCAGCAGCGCCGCATAGATCATCGGCTTTTCGGCTGCCGCGCCGTACAGATTGTAAAACATTTTGAATCATCTCCGATTTATTCGATTTCGGGCAGAAGGCTGTCCATATATTTGATCACGTATCTCTGTCTGTCCTTCGCAAAATTAAAGATCTGCTTCTCGACTCCGGCATAGTATCCGGCCGACGTCCAGAGCGTGAAATCGCCCTTTTTGCGCTGTTCGTCCAGGAAATCATAGTAATGGGCCAGCTCATCCGCTCTCTCCGCATCGAGGGTCTTATAGGTCGCCAGGATGCTCTCCTCGCTGAACGCGCCGTTTAAGAACTCCATGGTCTTTGCCCTGAAGTAATTCCTGCAGTCCTTGCGCTCCATGAGCTTTTTGAACAGAGGTGAATAGCGGTTGTCGCTCGGGTTGAGGATGACCTTAAGATTGTTGTAGTTCGCTGCAGCCTGGTACTGATCGTATATGCCGTACGCATAGTCCATATCGTGTACGAGGAATCTCCAGCGTCCGTCGAACACCTCATTGTTGGG
>JAGCSS010000152.1 GCA_017964055.1 Lachnospiraceae bacterium | reverse complement strand
GAGTCAACTCGACCATCCTTATCCTGATCTTCCAGAACTTCTTTAACCTGATCCCGAAGTCGCTCGATGAAGCGGCGATGATCGACGGAGCAGGCTCGTTCAGGGTTTTCTGGCACATCGGCATGAGGCTGAGCTTCTCCACCGTGCTCGTTGTATTCCTGTTCGCGTTTGTATGGAACTGGAACGAGACATATGTGACAGGCACTCTGCTCAGGAGCGGACTGCAGCTCCTGCCTTCAAAGCTCTCGCTCTTCGACAGCGAATTTGAGAGCGTCGTATCGAGCTCGGGCAGCGCGTTCAAGCTGAATGAGGCATACAAGATGGCGGCAACGTTCATCTCCATTGCGCCTCTGCTGCTGCTCTACACATTCGTTCAGAAGAAGTTCATCGAGGGAATCGAGAATACGGGTATCACGGGCGAATAAGCACCGGTGTGTCCGTAAAAGGAGTAAAGATGAAAAATATAAAAAGACTGATATGTTTAGGGCTCTCGGCCATTATGCTGTTGTCGGCGGCCGCATGCACCAGGGCGGAAGAACCCGCGCAGCCCGATGCGCAGCAGATGGACGGGCAGCAGCCTGCAGACGATAAAAACTCGGACGGAGACAAAGATATGGGCAATGAAGACAAGTCAAAATACCGTGTGGGAAGCCAGGTATCCGACGCTTATGTCGATCCTTCGACGATCGATACGATCCCCGAGGATCAGATAAAGGCGAAGGGCTATGAGTATGACTATGATTCGCTGACCTATGAGCTCGTATGGTCGGATGAGTTCGACTACGAGGGCAGGCCCGACGATACGAAATGGGACTATGACACGGGCGCCAGCGGCTGGGGCAATCATGAGCTGCAGTACTACACCCGCGGCGACAACGCCGAGGTAAAGGACGGACTGCTCACGATCACGGCCCGCAAGGAAAAGAAAGAGGGCGCCGAATATACATCGACCCGACTCATATCAAAGGGCAAGGGCGACTGGCTCTACGGCAAATTCGAGATCAGGGCTAAGCTCCCCTACGGAAAAGGCACCTGGCCCGCCATCTGGATGCTCTCCACAGACTGGAACTACGGCGGATGGCCCAATTCCGGCGAGATCGACATCATGGAGCATGTCGGATATGACCAGGATGTGGTGCATTATTCGATCCACACCTTAAGCTACTATCATTCGATCGGGACCCAGAAAACAGCTACATCAAAGGTCATCGGCGCGAGCGAGGATTTCCACGTATACGGACTCGAGTGGCTGCCCGACAAGATGATATTCACGGTCGACGGTGAAAAGACATTTACCTATGAGCCCACAAAATACAAGAGCACGCCGACATGGAAGGAATGGCCCTTTGACAAGCGTTTCCACCTGCTCTTAAACATCGCGGTAGGCGGTGACTGGGGCGGACAGCGCGGCGTGGACGAAGACATCTGGCCGCAGACGATGGAAGTTGATTATGTCAGGGTCTACCAGAGCCCCGAGATAACAGCCATAACAAAGTAAAGAAGAGGAAGAGACAGTGAACGATTACAGGATCAACGAAGGCGATTTTATACTGGAAAACTATGACAGGAAAGCACCTTTTTCGAGTTTTCTGCCCGGACTTACCGGCGAAGACGGAATCCCCATGTGGGCTTTCTACACGAACCGCGGACAGGCGCTCGCGAGTCTCGGCATCAACAGCAAGGCGGAAGCGATAATCGAGTTCAATCCCGCGTGCACCGAGTACGAGAATACCGCACTCAAGGGCTACAGGACCTTTATCCGCACCGAGGACTGCGTGTACGAGCCTTTCCGTTATGCGGGAAAAGCGAAGAGGACCATGACCGTGCGCAAGAACAGCCTGCGCATCGAAGAGGATTCGCCGGAATACGGTTTTAAGATCACTGTCGATTATTTTATACTCCCGAGGGAGCCGCTCGGAGCGCTCGTAAGACGCGTAAAGCTCGAGAACAGGGCCGGCGCGGACAGAAGCGTCGAGGTACTCGACGGAGCAGCGAAGATCATCCCGAGGGGCATCAGCAACGGCCAGTTCCAGGAGATGGGCAATCTCTTCAAGAGCTGGACCGCGATCGGAAACATTGAGAAAAACGCGCCGATATTCGCGATGAGAGCCTCGACCGAGGACTCGGCGAAGGTAGACGAGATAAAGGACGGATATTTCTACGCCTGCGTATACGAGGGAAAAACGGCCCCGTTCATCTGCGACGCGGACGAGATATTCGGATGGGATACATCTCTTTGCATCCCTGCGGGATTTGAGGAGAAGGGGCTTGACGGCATACCTTTTGGCAAAGAGGTCGTAAACAAGGTCCCCTGCGCGTTTACACCGATAAAGGAGACGATCGGGGCGAACGGCGCGATCGCATGGACTTCATACCTCGGATTTGCACCTTCTGCGCAGACGGTCAACGAGCGCATGCTCTGGTACCTCGACGAGGGATTCTCGAGAAGAAAGCTTGATGAGGCCAATGAGCTCGCCGAAGAGCTGACCGCGGATGTAAGGACGGAGACTTCGTCGGCTGCCTTCGACAAGTATATCGAGCAGTGCTATCTGGACAATTTCCTGCGCGGCGGCTATCCGGTACTTAGGGGCGATTCGGTGCTCTATCTCTACAGCCGCAAGCACGGCGATCCCGAGCGCGATTACAACTTTTTCACGATCGAGGGCGGATACTAT
>JAGCSS010000151.1 GCA_017964055.1 Lachnospiraceae bacterium | reverse complement strand
GTCCTCGTAGGAGTCGAACTCCGTACGGGGCAGGAATTTCTCTAACATACTCTTTACTTCCTTGTGTTTTATTATCTTGGGAGTTGTGGGCCGCCCCGCCTCGCCCATTCGTAAAATCAAAAAACCTGATTTTACTCATGTCGCAGCGGTGACTAAAGTCTGACGCACTCCGCATTCGTAAAAAATCTAAAAATCATGATTTTTTACTCATGTCGCAGCGGTGACCAAAGTCACCGCGCTCACGAAAGCTATCTGCACGACATCGAAAGTAAACTTTCATGTCGTGCACCTCGCTTTCGCGGAGTGCTGTGAATAGTAACTCTTATTCGCATATGAATGTAATGAACGTCCCTGGTTTATCCCCACCGCAGCGCTGTCCGTGCGGGATGCGGGGATCGAAGTAGATGCTGTCGCCTTCTTCGAGGAGGATCTCCTTATTGCCGAGCGTTACTATGATCGAGCCTTCGGTCACGAGGTTGAACTCCTCGCCGCCGTGGGTAACCAGCTCGGCGGGCTTGTCCGAGGGCGCTATCGTAACCTGCAGGGGCTGCATTTTTTTCTTGGTGAACCTGAATGCCAGATCCTTAAACACGTAGCCGGGTATTCTCTCGATGATCTGTCCCTGTCCCTTGCGGACGACGTGATAGGTATCGAGCTTTGCCGCCTCGCCTGTGAGGATCTCGGCAAAATCGACGTTGCACTTGCGCGAGATCTCGTAGATCACGCTGATCGGGATATTCTTGCCCGACTCTTCGTATTCCTTATAGACATCGGGCGCGATGCCGAGCATACCGGCAAACTCTTCCTGCGTATAGCCGCATGCGTCACGCAGACCCGCTATTCTTTCAGCTATTTCTTTGATCTCATCAACCATATGAAAATCTCCTCTTTTTAAGAAACGATTTTTCACTTTACTACAATAAAGTAGAGTATATCGCATTGAAACTTTTTTTGCAAGCGGTTACTGCTAACAGTTTAATCCGTGCCGTCCCAAAACGCAAGTATCCGGCAGAAGCTAGAGCGTCACAGCAGGGCCGCGGCCACGATGCCGGCAAAGACCAGTCCGGCGCACACCAGCTTGTGCAGGAGGCCCTCTTCCTTAAAGAACAGCCTGCCTCCGAGTATAGTAACGATGCAGCTGCTCTGCTTGATAAGAGTCATCACCGTGACCTTGCTCTCGGGATAGCCGTTCGCTATGAACAGGCAGCGGTCCGCCACCACGAACAGTATCGCAAGTACCCAAATCCAGACGTTCTTAGCCGATTCCTTCCAGCGTATGCCGGGTCTCCTGACAATGATATAGAGCAGATAATAGATCACCAGGAAGAGCATGTACCAGAACTGCAGCTGCCCGTCAGTCAGATCGTCCCCCGACATCAGTATCTTGTCGAGCAGGCCCGAAAGAGCGTTGAAAAAGCAGGATATCACGACAAATATCACATATTTTGCCGAGGTCTGCTTCTCCTCGTCCTTTTTCGCGTTCCACAGGCGCAGCAGAAGGAGTCCCGCGATAACGAGCACCAGTCCGATCACCTGTCCGGCACCCATGCGCTCGTGCAGCACGAGGACCCCGAGGAGCATCGCGAATATCAGGCGCATCTGGTCGAGCAGGCCGTACACTCCGACCGGCAGATTCTTGACTGCCGTAAAGCCCGCGATCCATGCGATGAAGATGATCAGCGACTTGACCGCTATCAGAGCGAGCGTCCGCGCCGGCACTCCCCCGGCACCGCGTATCTCCGGCGATACCAGCAGAAATGAAATAAAAGTGTATAAAAAAAGAACCTCTATCGTTGTCGAGGTCTCAAGCGCCTTTTTCTTGAAGACCTCACGCAGTCCCTTGCTGATACCGTAGATCAGCACCAATAATATCCAAACCATTTTACTTACCGCTTAAACCGTCCCGGGGGGATGACTTATTCGCCATCCCCCCGATAAAGTTATGCCCATTCATCCTGATCTTTTGATTTCCTGATGCTTACAAGCACTCCGCGGTAATCGTTGACAAACCATTCGCCGGTCGACTTCTTGCTGCGCAGGAAAATGGGTCTTAACCCGTCTGCGCCGCCCGACTCGAGATACAGGGTGATGTATCCGTCATCGTAGTTTTCCTTGCTGTATTTGGTCTCGGTAACCTCGATCTTGTAAGGCGTCGAAGGAGTATAATTATTCTCGGGTGTAGCGCCCTCGAAATAAGAACGTGCTATATAATTCCTGCCCTCCGAGAACTGGCCTCTGATGAACTGCCTGTCGCTCTCCGAGAATGTGTTGGGGCCGTTCAGGAAATCCAGCATCCTCTCGCCCTCCGCGAAATTCGTCGAGCATACATCGAGAGCGATAACGGCCAGAGCAGCCGTGGCATTGTAATCCGTAAGCTTTGCCTCGGGCATCGCCTGCATCTCCTCGAGTGTGGTCGGGAGCTTATCGAACTTGAACTTTTTGGTCCTGTTGTCGACAGCGTTCTTGATGCCCTGCTTTGCCTTGTTCGCAATGTCATTGACCGCATGATTGATCGTCTGGTTCACATTGCCCTTAGCGTTGCTCACTGAACTGCTGATCGCGTTTGAAACACCGCTCTTTGCAGCTTTTTTGATAATGTCCAGAATACCCATTCCATACCTCCTCATCGGCTTCATTTCGACCGAAGCCTGTATATTATCACGTCAGTACTTCTCGTAAGCACAGGATATTCTGCGCCTCAGGAGCCTTCCGTAACCGGGCTCGCCCCTGAACTCTCCGTCCTCGTATACCACGCTCCCGCGCGACATCGTGAGCACCGGATAACCCTTGAGCTTCATGCCCTCATATATAGTATAATCAATGTTCGAGTGCATTTTGTCAACCGTAATCGTAAACTCCTTCCCGGGGTCATAGAGCACGATATCGGCATCCAGTCCGGGCAGTACCGCTCCCTTCGTGTCGCATCCGAAAATCCGTGAAGGATTGTATGAACACAGTTCAACCGCCCGTTCAAATGAGATCATGCCCTTATTTGCGGCATTGAGCATGTAAGGGTACATGTTCTCTACTCCCATCACGCCGCAGGGTGCCAGAGTATAATCATCCTTGCCCCAGTCCTTTTCAAAGGTCTGTGCCGGGCAGTGATCTGTCGCGATAACATCGATGACTCCGCGGCTGACGCCTTCCCAGAGCGCGATCTGGCTCTCCTTGCCCTTCATGGGCGGTGAGCAGATGAATCTGATGCCGTCGGGACGCTTGAACACCTCGTTGGTAAATGCCAGATTATGCGGACAGGTCTCAGCATACACAGGAATGCCCTCCGCGCGCGCCTTTGCGATATATCTCTCACCGGCTTCGTTTCCGAGATGCACGATATAGATCGGCGCTCCCGCAGCACGGGCAAGCGTTACGGCACGGATGTCGGCTTCTTCCTCCGCTATCTCGGGACGCGAAAGATAATGATACCAGACATCTCCGAGCCCTTCTTTCTTAAACTCGGCACGGTTGGCCTCTACGATGCCGTGGCTCTCCGCATGGACCGTTATCAGCACGCGCTCCTTTGCCGCGCGCTGCAGCAGCTCGAACAGCGCCTTATCGTCGAGTCCGAACGCATAGGTCATGTAGGCTTTTATGCTCGGGAAGCCCTGTTTGGCCATCTCGGCGACCTCATTCAGGCGCGCCTCGTTTACCTCACTGATGCCGCCGTGGAAAGCGTAGTCGACGCATGCCGCAGGCTCCGCCAAACGGTTCCTGTCCGCGATCTCTTCGAGCATCGGCTTGCCGTTTTCCTGAAGCGTATAGTCAAAAACCGTCGTGGTTCCGCCGCATGCGGCAGCCCTCGTGCCCGATTCGTATCCGTCGGCGCTGAAGGTCCTGCCCATCATCGGCATCTCCAGATGCGTATGGACATCGATCGCGCCCGGCAGTACATACAGTCCCGAAGCGTCGATGGTCTTCGATGCGGTCTTCGTATCGAGTCCCTTCCCGACCGCCGCGATCCTGCCGTTCCTTACGAGCACATCTCCTTTAAAGGAGCCTCCCGCATTGACTATCTTACCGTTTTTGATAAGTATCTCCACAAAAACACCTCCCCTGAAAATGTAAACCCTATTCGCAGAAAACTGCGCTTATTCACCTTCGGAATCCGCCGGAAGCAGCGCGTCCTTCGTGTAAACTATGCCGGCGTTCCAGAGCAGCCAGCCCGAATATCCGGAATCATATACCGCCTGTATCTGGTCGCGCACCTCTTTTTTGCCGTAATCGAGGTGATGCCTAACCCATGATGCCGTGAAATCCTGCAGCCAGGGGCGTACCTGCGCCTTGTTGCCGACAGTGTCGTCGATCATATAGAGGACCTTCCTCGAATCGAGCATCGCGTTATAGACGAGCTCGTATGGATGGCAGTCCGGATAGTCCAGATTGTAGTAGCCGTTCGCGTAGTGGGACGGATAGACCATGGGGCAGAGATAATCGAGATACTGCGCCATTCTGTAGTAACTCTGTCCTACGATCTTTGCGTCGATCGAGCTCGTGATAACGGCACCGAACAGGTCGCACGAAACGAAGCATCCGAGAGGCTTGACCTCCTCGCAGAGCTTCTTGATGCCGTTCGAGATCGCGTCGATCTTTGAGACTTCATTGACGATATCGCCGTAATCATAGCTCTCCGCTCCGAGATTTCCCTTGTCGGTGGGGAAACGGATATAGTCGAGATTAACCTCGTCAAATCCGTCCTCGGCGCAGCATTTGCATACCTCGATGATATAGTCCCAGGCCTCATCGTTATAGGGATTCAGCCAGGTGTATCCGGTATTGTCCTTATAGAGCTGGCCGTCGGTCTTATAGATGCACAGCTCGGGTCTCGATTTGCTGATCACGGGGTCCTTCATGGTAACGACGCGGGCAATGACATAAATGCCCATCCCGTGCAGGCGGTCAAGGAACTTCCTCACATCGGGAATGGTCCAGGAAAGCGCCTTAGCTTCTTTCGCTATCGGAGAATTCATCTGATAGGAAATGGAGCCGTAGTCGGATTTAATGTCAACGACCACCGTATTCAGTTCGGTCTGTTCGATCAGTTTCAGCGCGTCTTCAAGCTTTGAATTGAACTTCTGCGCCGACAGATATATGCCTCTCGAATCCACACGGGGTCTCGTATCCACAAAATCAGCCATCCAGACCTCTCCGTCGAGGTCATCGTAGATCGAACCTCCGTCGTCGACCTCCTCTTTGGGGCTGTACCAGAGGCCGTAAATGCCTGTCTCGGCCGCCGCTCCGGTCAGATCCGCCTCACTGTCGCCGATCATGGCCTCGGCAAACGAGGTCGGTGTCGGAGTCCCCTCGGCATCGGGCTCCTGTTCTTTCATGACACCCGAATAATACTTTGCCGCGATATAGCCTCCGAAGCCTATGCCGCAGGCGAGTACGACAACGAGTATTATCGCGAGCACCCTCCCGAACGAGGGCGGACGTCCTCCGCGGCCGCTGCCGTAATCTATATACATGTCACTCTTTCTCATGTATTATCTTCTTCCTTCCATTGCATCGTAATTGGGCGCGCTGGTCCTGCCCACCGATTTCTCGCCGGCCGACTCATGCTTAAGATGCTTTTCCAGCCTGCAGAAAATATTGACCACATCGGGATCGAAGCTCTTACCGCTCTCCGCCCTGATGATCTCTATGGCAACCTCATGCGTGTAGCCGGGCTTATAGCAGCGCTCGCTCACGATCGCGTCGTAAGTATCGACCACCGCCATTATGCGCGCCGCCAGCGGTATGTCAGTGCCCGCCAGGCCGCAGGGATAGCCGCTTCCGTCCCATTTCTCATGGTGATGGTAAGCTATGTCTATCGCCATTTTGATAAAGCCGTTCTGCGAGTTCTTTGCGTAAATGCCGTTCAGCGTCTCGACTCCGGCCACGGTATGCATCATCATGATCGATCTTTCGCGTCCGGTCAGATGGCCTTCCTTTAAGAGTATCTTGTCGGGGATAGCCATTTTGCCGATGTCGTGCAGCTTTGACGCGATCTCTATCGTACTGATAAATTCGCTGGTTATCAGCTTTTCGTATTTGTGCGTGAGCGAAAGACCTGTCGCGATCAGGCGGCAGTTTCGCGATATATTTACCAGATGCATGCCGGTTCCGTCGTCGCGGTCCTCGGCAAGCGCCGCGATGGCCAGTGCCATGTTCTTGCGCTCGTCCTCGATCTGGTGCAGCTGCTGGTTTACGAGTCTGTGCAGCTTTTTGTTGTTAATCAGAAGCTCCTTCTGCAGCTCAAAATTGTGCAGATGGGTCTTAAGGCTCATCAGCACGTCGGTGCGCTCGAAAGGCTTTGTTATGTAATCCACCGCTCCGCTCTCGTAGCCCTTTATGCGGTCGGCGGGCGCGGAAAGTCCCGATACGAATATCACGGGTATGTCGCGCGTCTTAACATCCTTTTTGAGGAGTCTGCAGTATTCGTAGCCGTTCATCTGCGGCATCGTGATATCCATAAGGATGATGTCGGGCAGTTCAGCCTCCACGGCCTTCATCGCGAGCTCGACCGCGGGCACCGGCCGCGCGATATATCCCGCTTCCCTCACGATATCCGCGAGCGTCATAAGATTGGATACCACATCGTCCAGTATCAGGACATTCTCAGCATCTTTTCTCTTAAACTCCATATATGCTCCCAAGCTCCTTGATAAGCTCCATTGCCTGATCGTATTTTTCCTTGCGGACATTCAGCAGCAGTGAAAATGCCTTGTTCTTCCGCTCGGGATCGTTCTGCGAAATATAGTTCCTGATCGTCGTAGCGAAATTCTCAGCCTTTTCCCAGCTGCCCAGCTCGATGCAGATCATGAGTTTTTCCAGATTGGTCCTGAGGACTCCGAGATCACCCTCCGAATCGGCATCTTCGCCGGCAAACGAACGGTCGTCGGGCATGTCCATGGAAACCGAAGTCAGCGCGCTGCCGGTCAGATCGTAATCCCCGACGCTGATATCTTCCTTCGAGGCAACGGGAAGAGCCTTTGAGAACTCAAAGCTGCCCTCGGGGAAAGCCACGGGATCCGCTGCTTTTTTGTCGCTCTCCTGCACCTTTACCGTAAACGAGAACGTGCTTCCTTTGCCTTTTTCGCTGTCCATGCTGATGGTTCCGCCCATCAGGGTGACCAGCTGCTTGGTGATCGCCAGTCCCAGTCCGGTACCGCCGTAACGCCTCGTGATCGAGCCGTCCACCTGCGAAAAGCTCTTGAACAGCTTGTCCTTTTCCTCATCGGAAATGCCTATGCCGCTGTCCATTATCATAAAGAACAGCTCGGTCTGACCGTCTTCGAGCTTGTTTGCCGTAAGCTCTATGGCTATCTGCCCCTGCGCGGTGAACTTGATCGCATTCGAGAACAGATTGTTGAGCACCTGACCCAGCCTCAGCTCGTCCCCGATCACATAGTCCGGCACGTTCCTGCTGATGTTTACCATCAGCTTCAATCCCTTTTCGTTGATCTTGACGCTGTGGAACGCCAGCTGGTCGTTCATGAATTTCTTCAGCGAAAACTCGGCGTTCACTATCTCGATCTTGCCTGCCTCGATCTTTGAGAAATCAAGGATATCGTTGATGATCTGCGTCATATTGCTGCAGCAGTGCAGGATGATGCCTACGGTCTCTTCCTGCTGCGGCGTCATCTCGGTATTCATGAGGCCCTCGGCCATACCCTTTATGCCGTTTATCGGTGTTCTGAGCTCATGCGTGATGTTCGCCGTAAACTCGTTTTTCATTTTGTTCGCGGCCTCGACATCCTCCATCGCCTTGCGGTGGTTGCGGACCGCGTTGTATCTTTCGGAATCGTTGACCGCGAGCGCAGCGATCTGCTCGCCTTCGGTCGCATCCACAAAATAGCATGTCAGTTTGACCGGATAGCAGGTCTTGTTCTGGCGGTACGCAAAGGTCTGCATGTACTCGCCGCTCTGCCAGGTCACGCCGTTATGCCCGCGGTGTATGGCCATCGGGAATATCTCGGTGATGTTGACCTCGGAAAAGTCCTGATATTCGGTTTCCCTGTATGCTGTGTCATTTGCATAGACAATACGCCCGCTTCGATCGAAAAGGAAGATCGACTCGCGCGTTTTCTTCACAACCTCGGCCAATACACCGAGTATCCGTTCTCCGTTATCCGTTGTCATCCGCAGTTGCTCCTAATAAGATAAGGCTTTCGTTTACAGTATACTTCATGCTCCGTCATTATTCAACTTCCTGCTTCCGACGCCTTCTTTGTTCACGTCAAAAAAGAAAAGCAAGTTCAGAATTTTTGATTTTTCGGTTGACATTTCACGTTATTGCGATGTATAATCACTATAAAAGATAAATAAGCATATGTGATTGTTTAGTACGAACTATTACAGGAGGTCCATAATGAATTTTAACGTACGTTTAAAGCAGCTCAGACAGAAGAATAAGCTCACGCAGAGTGAACTTGCCGATATCCTGGGATTAAAGCCCACCGCTATCTCGAACTATGAGTCTAAGAGAAACGAGCCTTCTTTCGATAAGCTCATCGCTCTTTCCAAATATTTTGACGTATCCTGCGACTACCTGCTCGGTATTTCCGATGCTTATCTTCCGATCGTCGGGGAGGTTCTCGATAAGGATATCGTTGAGTTCTTCAATCTGTACCAGCAGCTGAACTCTGCCAGTGCCGAGGAGGCCCGCAACTACGTGAGCTACCTCATCTACAAGCAGGAGAACATGTAATCAACTGCGCCAACCGGGCGCATGCGATAAAATCTATAACCCGATAACCCGACCGCTGCGGATGAGTCCGCAGCGGTCTTCTTTTGTCATTTTCTGTATTTTTTGTATATCCTGTTGTATACGATCGGCAGCAAAGGTACTCCCAACGCGCAGCCGGCAATGAGCACTATGCCTGCCGCGGAAATATTGAACACCCCCAGGAATGCCGATACCCACAGGATCAGTGAAAATGCGATCCACATTATGCCGTTGGCACGGTTGTATGCGGGGATGTCCGATATCTCTTCTTCCTTTACCGTGCTGCCGCTCCAGAACCACATGGGTTTCTTTCTCCGGAACGCATAGATCCCGAGACCTGTAAGCAATGCGCTGCATGGTACCATGATGATCAGCCAGAAAATGATTTCGCCCATAGTTTTCTCCTTTCCGGTGAAATGGCCTGATGTTCCTTTTACGACTACAGTTTACATCGATCCTTTCCGAAAATACATGGATCAGGGGACGAAATATGCGGTCTTAATCCTGCTTTTTGTCATCCTTATTCCTGTTTGCGAGCTTATATACCAGCTGCAGCAGATATATGATCACGGGCACGACAAACGTGCAATAGATCGCCAGCCTGAAAACAGCCTGCGCGTTCTCGGATTTCCCGAGAGCCGCGATGATCGCCACCAGATACATGCCGACCAGCAGCACGATGCCTATGATCGCCGCGATCTGTCTTATTTTTTTGAATTTCTTTTCGTCCATTATTATTCTCCTTCTACTTCGTTACAGGCACCGCCGTTTGCCTATGGTGACAGGCACCATCGGCATTGCCGTATCAGTCCTTCGCCTCGCGGCGTATTTTCTCCATGTATTCCTTTAACTGCTTCTCCAGTCCCAGGTCTCCCGGGATATAGAACTTTTTCCCTACCAGCGCATCGGGCAGATACTGCTGGCTGCAGTAATGGTTCGGATAATCGTGCGAATACCTGTATCCGTCACCGTGTCCGAGCTTTGCCGCGCCCTTGTAATGCGCGTCCATCAGATGCCCCGGAATGGGAGGAGTCTTGGAGTTCTCGACCTCTCTCATCGCGTCAAAGATCGCGTTTACGGCGGAATTGCTCTTGGGAGCGCAGGCCACGTACGCGGCAGCCTGGGCAAGTATTATCTGAGACTCGGGCATGCCTATGCGCTCTACTGCCTCAAAGGCCGATGTCGCCACCACCAGAGCCATCGGATCCGCGTTCGAGACATCCTCCGATGCGCAGATCACTATCCTTCTCGCGATGAACTTGACATCCTCACCCGCATAGAGCATCCTCGCGAGATAATATATTGCGGCGTCGGGGTCCGAGCCTCTCATGCTCTTGATAAATGCGGAGATCGTATCGTAATGGTTGTCTCCGCTCTTGTCGTATCTGAGGACTCTTTTCTGAATACACTCAGATGCGGTCGCAAGGTCGATATGGATCAGACCGTCATCGCTTCGCGCGGTGGTCAGCACTCCGAGTTCCAGCGCGTTCAGTGCTGCCCTGGCATCACCGTTCGCGGCATCGGCAAGAAAATCGAGCGCGTCGTCATCGATAGCCGCGTGATAGCTTCCCATGCCCTTCTTCTCATCGGAAACTGCCCGCTGCAGAAGCTTTTTGATGTCGTCCTGTGAAAGAGCCTTGAGTTCAAATATCACGGAACGCGAAAGCAGAGCCCCGTTGACCTCAAAGTAGGGATTCTCGGTGGTCGCTCCTATCAAAATGATCGTGCCGTCCTCGACGAACGGGAGCAGATAATCCTGCTGCCCCTTGTTGAAACGGTGTATCTCATCGATGAAGAGCATCGTGCGGCGGCCGTACCCTCCGAGCGTGGTCTTTGCTTCATTTACCACGTCCTCCATATCCTTTTTGCCGGCCGCGGTCGCATTGATCTGCCGAAACTCACAGCTCGTGGAAGCCGCAAT
>JAGCSS010000150.1 GCA_017964055.1 Lachnospiraceae bacterium | reverse complement strand
GCAGCGGCACCGGTTACTGCAGCAGCGCCCCAGAGCATGCATGGCCTGCACAGAATCTTATCCAGATCACTCACCGGCTTCACCCGCTCTTTCGGTATCGGTCAGATCAGGGCGTCGCTCCAGAAATCCGTCTATCGGCACGCTGCCGTAAGTCTTTACGGTTGCCGAATCAACCGTGATCCTGACCTTATTGATGGATGAAAGCTCCGTAAGCGTATTGACCAGACTGTAAACGCTGACCTCATCGGTTATGCCCTCAACACCGTTTAAGAACTCCTCCGACAGATCGAGGTAGCATATACCGTCTCTGACCAGCAGCTTATTCACTTTCGTATCGGCAGGCAAAGTAGCCATATACTCATTTGTCTCGAAGCCCGGACCTCCTATCAGCTGCTCGAGTGCCAGCTCCTCCTGCGACCTCGTGCCGTTGCTCTCTACCAGGAGTCTGACGGATGAGAGCGTATTGCCTTCTCCCGTCGCATAGAAAACAGTCAGCAGCACAGTCTGTCTGAACGAGACCTCGGCTCCCGTATTGTCGATAAAATCCTCGCCCGTCATGATACCCGCCATCATATCGCCGTTCAGTATAAGTGGCTGTGAATTGATCAGGAATTCGACACCGTCGATGCCTTCAAGACCGCAAAGTGTCTTAACCGTGCCTGCCCTGCAGAGTATCTCCTGCAGCGGCTCCATCGCCGAATAACCCTCTGAAAAATCGAGTACCAGCTGACCCTCCTGCCCGAAATAAAACCTCTGTATATCGACCGTTTCGGGAATGACAGAATTATAGACATTGCTTTCGGGCGTCCTCTGCAGGCGGTCAAGAACCTCATGTACCAGCGCCTCGGTGTCATGAGCCGTCGGGACATAGTATTCCCATGTCAGCTTTGAATAACCGATATCCGTGCGGTAGATACGCACCGAACCCTCGGGTACATCCTCCCCGTCCTTCAGATCACAGGCCGCAAACAGCATGATCGCGAACATCGCGACAGCCGTGCGCAAAAGCCCGTTATACAGTTTTTTCATTTAAACCTCCGGTATATAGCTCAAAGGGATCTTGATCATAAAGGTCGAGCCCTCACCCTCGCTGCTGTCGACCTTGATCGATCCGTGATGCATCTTAACTACGCTCTTCGTGATCGCGAGCCCCAGTCCTGTACCGCCCGTCTGCCTCGAACG
This sequence comes from Lachnospiraceae bacterium, assembly GCA_017964055.1. GTDB lineage: Bacteria > Bacillota > Clostridia > Lachnospirales > Lachnospiraceae > RUG11977. The sequence continues at coordinate 9,230 of JAGCSS010000150.1, read as the reverse complement.
CATCTTATCGACGCGGTAGAAACGGTCAAATATGCGGTCCAGCGCGGCCTTCGGGATACCGATGCCCGTATCCGAGACAGTGATCATGAAGAATTTGTGGTCGGCGTTCAGCGAAATGGTCACCGAACCGCCCTCTTTGTTGTATTTTATGCCGTTCTCGACAAGATTTGTTATCGCCAGAGTAAGCTTAACCTCATCTACCTCGGCAAGTACCTCACGGTAAGACTCATATATGATCTCGACATCGGCGGCCTGCGCGATAGGCTTTATCCTGCGGATCACCAGATCGAGCAGCTCATTGATATTGACAGACGCGATATGCATGTCTCCCGATTTCCTGTCAAGCTTAACGAGCGCCAGCAGGTCGTTGATTATCTTATTCTCGCGGTCTACCTCGGCATTGATATCGGTCATGAACTCACGGTACAGCTCCACCGGCGCATCGGGCTGCTCGATCAGCGAATCCGACAGCACCTTCATAGAAGTAAGCGGCGTTTTCAGCTCATGGGAAACGTTTGAAACGAACTCCTGACGTGACTCTTCGATGGATGCCATACGTCCGAGCATCTTGTTGTAAGAATCGGAAATATCGTCCATTTCGGAGAAACCGCTGATATGCATCTCTTCGTCGGGATTGCCGTCATAGGTATTGTTCAGCGACTGGTTGATCTTAACCAGAGGTCTGGTAATGCCCTTTGCGGCGACGATACCCAGTATCAACACGAGCAGAGCCAGTATCGCGCCCGTAAATATCTGGATATTGCGCAGCCTTATGCTTGAAGCGATGCAGTCCTTTACGGAAAACGAGATGATCAGCACGCCCTGTACCGTATTGTTAACGGAATAATTGGCCGTGTTCTGGGCCGGCGTATTAGCCGAGAGCATAGAGATATCGCGTATAGGAAGGCACATCTCTATGCGGTCTTCGGTCCTGTCGCGGTATTCGTTCGAATTGCCTTTCAGGGCTCCGATCGCCTCTGACGAAACGATGGTCTTGCCCTCTTCGAAATGATATGAATCGTAGATGACCGTAAGTCTTGAATTGGTTACGATGATCCTGCCGTCGTAAAGCGACGATACGAGCTCAAGCTCCTTATTGATGTCCGTGGACTGCGCGGGATAAGCGGTATAGACATTGTTGACCATTTTGGTGATCAGCTTATCCGCGTAATCAACGACCTGCACGGTCCTCGCATCAACAGCCAGTCTCTTCGAGGCAACAAAAGAAACAATGCTTACAATGCAGCCGATAACGCATGTAACGGCCGCAACGATCAGAAACACGCGCAGCCGCATGCTCCTGAAGAAATTCTTTATTCTGGTCTTAGTGATGGAAGTAGTATCCGATACCCCATTTGGTGTGAACATATTCAGGCTCTCCGGGCTTCTTTTCTATTTTTTCGCGGAGTCTTCGCACGTGAACATCCACGGTCCTCTCATCACCGGGATAGTCGCTCTTCCAGACGATGGAAAGCAGCTCTTCCCTGCTGTAAACTCTGTCGGGATTGAAAACAAGCAGTTCGAGCAGATCGAACTCCTTTGCAGTAAGGTTGATCTCCTCGCCGGCGATCACGACCCTTCTGGAGACCGTATCAAGCATCAGATCGCCGTATTCCACAGTCTTGGGTTTAGTTTCCTCGCGCTCGGTCTTGGTACTCCTCCTGATGATGGCCTTGATCCTGGCTTTAACCTCGAGAATGTTGAACGGCTTTGTGATATAGTCGTCCGCGCCGTATTCGAGACCCATGATCTTATCTATATCGTCGGTTTTCGCGGTAAGCATGATGATCGGGATATCCGAGAACTCCCTTACCGCCTGGCAAACCTCATATCCCGACATGACAGGCAGCATGACGTCGAGAAGAATGACCGAATAATCATTTCTCCTGATCAGTCCGAGCGCCTCTCCTCCGTCATACGCGCAGTCGACTTCGTAGCCTTCCTGCTCCAGACTGAAACGCAGACCTTTTACGATCAGCTTTTCGTCGTCAACAACCAAAACCTTCTTAGACATAAAACACCTCTACTCTTCCCTTTTATTCCCTGTCACGGCATCACCGACACAGATCATATCTTTGATCTTGCCGAAAACGCCCTCTTTGATGCCCGGCACAAGCATGATATCCTCAATGCATGAAAAATATCCGTGCGTCTCCCTGTAAGCGATTATCGCCGCTGCTTTTGAATCCCCGATGCCTGTCAGCGTCTTCAGCTCATCTATGCCGGCCGTATTGATATCCACGGGCTTTTCCTCGAAAAAATCATCTGTGAACGCATCGTCGGAAGGTTCTGTCGCCGCCTGTGCGGCAGCCGTTTCCGCAGATTCCTCTTCCGCCTTAATGGTGCTGTCCGCGGCTAAAACATCCTCTCCCGTATCATCCGTACCGTCCGCAGCAAAAGGTGCCCCGCGTACTTCAGTCGTACCGTCCCTGCTGTAAACCGTAACGGCCCGGTCGTTATGAAACCACATTGCGTACGACACTCCGGCAAGCAAGAACAACGCTGCCCCGACAACCTTCAAAATGCCCGAAAAATCCCGTTTTTTCAAAAAAATACCTCCTTAAATATAAAATAAAATCAGTGATATTGCAATACTTGGGCTATCCTTTTATAATTATAAAATGCAAAGCATAAATATCGAATACAGAGGGTTTAATATGACTGTCAAAGAAAAAGCCAAAAAGATGAAACAGGTGAGCCCGCTGCTCGCCGCTTCCCCGATCAGAGAGAGAAACTATGCCTTGAGTCTGATCGCAGAGTCTCTCAGAAACAGTGCAGGTGAGATATTTGCCGCAAATAAGGCCGATATCAGGGCCGCGAAGAATCTGGGCCTGGCCGAGCCCGTCATTAAGCGCATGACATTTAACGAGTCCAAGCTCAACGCCGCTATCGACGGCATATTCGGCCTGATCGAACTGCCCGACCCCGTAGGCAGACAGCTCCTTCACAGACAGCTCGACCGCGATCTCGAGCTCTATCGCATAACCTGCCCGATCGGCGTGATAGGCGTCATCTTTGAGGCACGTCCCGATGCGCTGATTCAGATCTCCTCTCTCTGCATAAAAAGCGGAAACTGCGCGCTCTTAAAGAGCGGCCATGAAACCGTCGAGACCAACCGCATCCTGTTTAACATAATCAACACCGCAGTCATTAAGGCAGGTCTCCCCGAAGGCTGTCTCGTACATGCCGAGGAGCGCTCCGAGATCAGGGAGCTGCTCGAATGCGACGAGAGCGTGGATCTGATCATCCCGAGAGGCTCGAACTCCTTTGTCAGATACATCATGGACAACACCAGGATCCCCGTAATGGGCCATTCCGACGGTGTGTGCCATATCTATGTCAGCAAAAATGCGAATACGGAAAAAGCGATCAAGATCATTTCAGACGCCAAGACACAGTACGTAGCGGTATGCAATGCAGTAGAGAGCCTGCTGATAGACGCTTCGATAAAAGACAGCTTCATGCCGATGCTGGAGAAAGCCATGGCTGACGAGCATGTAGAACTGATAGTTGAGCCTGAGGATCCCCATACCGAATACCTCGACTACAAGCTCTCGGTATATACCGTAAAGGATCTCGATGCCGCGATCGATCATATCAATCTCTACGGTTCACATCATACAGACTGCATCATTACCGAGGATGACGAGGAAACGGAGAAGTTCATGCAGCTCGTGGATTCGGCAAATGTTTACAGAAACTGCTCCACCAGATTTGCGGACGGATTCAGATACGGATTCGGAGCCGAGGTCGGGATCAGCACGGGAAAGCTGCACGCGAGAGGTCCTGTAGGACTGGAAGGTCTGGTGACCTACAAGTACAGATTGTACGGAAACGGGCACATCGTCGCGGATTACGCCGAAGGCCGGAGAATGTTTGATTTTAAAGATATGTAAGTAAGTTTATCACGGAGTTCCCGGAAGGGAACTCCGCTTTATTTGTGTTAAGAGAATCTTTTTCAGACGCGGATTATTATTTCTCGCGCCAGATAGTGCCTACCTGAGTCTCGTCGATCTTTCTGACGTTCTCGATGATACGTGCTTTCTCAGTCTCCTTGTTCCTGCTCCACAGATATGAGAAATGCAGCTCTGTGCCCTGCTTTATGCGCTTCAGGTTCTCCAGGTGCTTCAGCAGCATCACCGCAGTTGCCGCCAGTATTATCAGCGCTCCGACAACATTTCCGGACATAACGCCGTAAACAGCCGGGTAAGCGATCGAAGCAGTGATCGGAACCACGCAGATGTAGTCGATCACGATCGCGAGCACGAGCTCGATAAAGAGCATGATCAGGAATACCTTCCAGTTAAATGCCAGAATCATACCGCCGAGGCATGCCAGGCCTTTTCCGCCCTTAAAACCCATATAGAACGGGAACATATGCCCTATGATGCAGGAAACACCCGTAACACTGTAGATAAACGATATCTCGGGGAACAGCGCGGACATGATGCCGATGATCGCAAATGCCTTCAGGATATCGAACACTATGCATACCGCTCCGACGACCTTGCCCATGGTGATGACCGCATTGGACCCGCCCGCATTGCGCGATCCGGATTTCCTGATGTCAAAGCCTTTCATCCTGGCAATAATATAGGACGGATTGATGCAGCCTACGAGATATCCGGCAATTATACTGACAATAACGGCAAAAACAATCTTCATACAAATCTCCTTTACATTCAGTCGTTGTCAAGAAGCTGTCCGTTCACACTCGCATGTTCGTCTTCGTCAAAAGGAATGATCAGGTATCTGGTGTCGTTGATATACTCCGCTCTTACCAGCCCGGCCTTTTCTTCGGGTACGGTAAGCACGACGGAATATCTCGAAAGTGCCGAGCCCGTAACGTCTTCGAGTTTATTCTTCAGCTCGATGACTTCCTTTACGAGTTCCTTCTCACGCTTTACAGGCTCATTTGCCTTAAGCGCTCTCGAATCGACCAGATTGGCTATTTCGGGCATCTCATCCGCAAATTCGTTGAGCATGGTCTTTTTGATATAAGCTCCCTGCTCCTCGTCGATGTTGTTCTCTTCGATGACCTCATCGATAATGTCTGCGGAAAGCACGATGGGTGCGGTAAGCGGGATGCCTTCTTTTTCCGCCTCATCGGTCTTGAGCTTAAAGCTCTCCTCGATGTCCAAGAGCACCTCTTCTGCCTTGTCCTCATCCTTATAAGCCTTGTTCACGATCTGCTTCATGGTCTCGCGCTGCTCATAAGCGGTGCGGCGGCAGGCACATCCGAGCACATCCTCGACGAACTCCGGATGCGCGTTCTTGGGATCCCTGATGAAATAATCAACCTTATGGATGTCGGCACTTCTGTCGTCAAACGCGGGGAACATGAATCCGAGGTCGGGTGCACCCACAACCCAGTCCCTTATCCGCGCGCCGATCCTGTTCTCATCCTGACGATAGCCCAGTGCGGGCTTTGACAGCTCCACGGGACAGACTGATACCAGGATATATTCGAATACCTCTTCGGACTCGTCGAGCTCGAGATCATCCGAAGTTTTCTTCATAACGTCATATGAATCGTGGAAAACGATGATTATGAAATTGCCTGTATAGGCATATTTCTCAATGATGTCGGCATACAGGCGGTCGAGCATCTCCTCTTCCTTCAGGCCGCTCTTTTTTAGCTGCATGAAGAACTCCTGCCTTCCGCCGGTCTCCTCTTCGTCCGACGGGAATTCGAGCTCGAGGATGTTGTTTCCGACATTGCCCGACATGGTTTTCTTGGCTATCTCAAGATACTTGTAAAACTCCTCCTCCGAAAGCCCGTAAAAGCTCTCGTTGAACTTAACAACGATATTTCTGTTGCAATCCACATAACATCCCGAAACCCGGTCGATCGAAGTATTCTTCGTGAATCTCCTGCGGATCTCGAGCACATCTTTTTTGTTCATAACTCTTCCTTACTATTTCCTTACTTTTCTTCTTTCATCTGCTGCTTAAAGCCTCTGAAATCCTTAAGGGCCTTAATGCCGATCTTAACGATCTTTTTGATATTGATCGAATTCTTGCCTCCCTGACGGGGCTTAAAGGTGATCTCCCTGAATGCCAGTTTTTCATGATAGTACGAGAAGAAAGTCGTCATCATGATATTCGGCAGATTGTAATTGGACGGCAGCCTGTCGATGTATTTGGCCACCAGATCCTTTTTCATGAGTCTGAAAGGCGCGTTCGCGTCCTTAACCTTAACACCGAAAATGATCCTCAGAAGCAGGCATACCACATTCTCGACAAACTTGCGTGAGCGTCCGTCGCCGCGAACTGTGCGGTTTCCGATGATCGCGTCATACCTGTCCTTGAGCTGCCAGAATGCGTCAAACTCCGCCGGATCGGTCTGCCCGTCGGAATCTGTCTGGAATATCCAGTCAGCGCCCTTGTTGATGGCAAACTTATAGCCGTAGATAACGGTCGATCCGTGTCCGCCGTTGAGCTTCGTGAGTGCTGTCAGCTGAGGCTTCGTCTCGGCCATCGCGGTCAGGATATCATAGGTCTCGTCGGTGCTTCCGTCGTTGATCACAACCAGTCTCGAATCTGTCCCGTATTTCTCAACGATCGGATACCATTCGCTGACAGTGCGGATGATATTGTCCTTTTCGTTGTACGCCGGGATAACAATATACAGTTTATCCATTCTCCCACCACCTTATAACAACTGTGATCCGTAATTAAACCAATCCCCGCTCGAAAAAGCGGGGACTTTACGATCAATATAAATTTTACTTTTATTCCTATCTCATGTCAACCTTTCATTCAAGCTTCGCCTGTCTGAGAGTCGCGTAAGTATTGTCTTCCTCTTCATAAATATCGAATACTCCGACGACCCTTACGGTCTCGCCTTCCGCGGGATAACCGTCTCTTTTTCATGCCCGTGCGCCTCCTTTTACCATACCGGCTCCCGAGCAGGCAAAGAACGCGAGCGTATCGACCGCAACGATCGTTGCGCCGACCGGTGTTCCGGCAAGGATGGATATCAACATCCCGAAGAACGCGCAGAATACGGAGAGAATTGCCGAAAAAACCGTCACCGAGCGGAAGCTCTTGAATATCCTCATTGCCGAGAGCGCAGGGAATATAACGAGCGCCGAGATCAGCAGAGATCCTACCAGATTCATGGCAAGTACGATGATAACCGCGATGATAACGGCTATCAGCAGATTGTAGCCGTCCGCATGACTGCCAGTGGCTCTCATGAACACTTCATCAAACGTTACCGCGAATATCCTGTTGTAAAACAGCACGAATACCAGCAATACCGCGATCGAGAGAACTACGCAGAGCCACACATCACGCTTTGACAGTGTCAGGATTGATGTCGATCCGAACAGTGTGCTGCAGACATCTCCCGAAAGATTCGAGGATGTGGAAAACAGGTTCATTAAAAGATAGCCGAACGCCAGCGCCGCGACAGAGATCATGGCAATTGCGGCATCTCCCTTAAGCTTTGCGTTCTGGCCCGTGCGAAGGAGCAGTATCGCGCTGATTATGGTGATCGGCAGGACCAGGTACATATTGTTGGAAAGATTAAATACAGATGCAATGGCTATCGCGCCGAAAGCCACATGAGAGAGACCGTCTCCCACGAAGGAGAAACGCTTCAATACGAGCGTGACTCCGAGCAAAGACGAGCAAAGCGCTATCAGTACTCCCACTATCAGTGCGTATCTTACCAATGGAAACTGCAGATACATTATCAGTTTGTCCGCCAAATCGTTACCGCCTTTCAGTTACTTCAGAGCCTTTTTCAATACCTCCAGGTTCTTTTCCATAATACCGAGGTACGTGACTCCGTTTGCAATATCTTTTGAAGTTGTCGACTGCATCGAATCAAGGATCAGTATCTCCCGATCGGCAGTCTTGGAATTATCTTTGATCGTTTTTGCGAGCTTGCCGTCCGATGTTTCGATCGTAAGAATGGATTTTAAGCTGAGCTCATCAAGTTTATTTGCGAGGAATATAACAGTCTCAAAGCTCGCTTCGGTCTCGGCGGAACAGCCTGCAAACGCAGCATAATAATCAAGTCCGTAATCATCGGTAAGATATCTGAACGGGAATCTGTCACCGAAGAGAAGGGTCTTTACCTCTGCGCCTTTTACGGCCTCTTTGTACTCGGTATCGAGTGCTTTAAGCTTGCCGTTGTATTCCGCCGCATTTGAAGAATAAACTTTTGCGTTCTGGCTGTCAATACCCGCAAATGCATCCGCGATCGCGTTTACAATGACTTCGGCGTTGCGAAGCGAAAGCCATACATGCTCGTCATATTCGATCTCATCCACATCATGTTCATTTTCTTCTCCGCTTTCGTGCTCATGCTCCTCACCCTCCATGCCTTCTATGATCTCTTCTTCCTTTACTGCGTCTCCAAGGGTCTCGAGCAGATTTATCACTACCATGTCCTTGTTCACGGCTTCCTTAAGCGCGTCCCCGATCCACTCATCCGATTCGCCGCCCACATAGATCAGCATATCACAGGAAGATATCTTCATGATGTCCTGCGCGGTCGCCTGAAAGCTGTGCAGATCGACACCGTTGTCGAGCAGCATCGTAACATCATAGTCACCGGCCTTATCGCCGAGCACATTCATGACCCAGTCATATTCCGGGAATATCGTCGCAACGATCTGCTTCTTTCCGGACTTTGCCGGCCCGTCCGAGCAGGCGGTCAAAAGACCGGTCATCATTAATACTATCGCTAAAATCGCAATACTCTTTCTCATAAAAAATCAACCTCCCAATGAATTAATCCCATCGGGAAGTTGATTATAAACATACCTTTTGCTATTGTCAATAGAATTTGCAAATTATTTGCAATTTTAATTCTGAACAAGTGAAGCCAGTTCTCTCTTAACCTCTTCAACAGTCTCGTTGATAGTCTTGGTCGAAGCACCGATCTCCTGTGTCGATGCCGCAAGGTTCTGGATGAGGCTGTTTACCTTATCGATGATCGTGAGCAGTCCGTCGGCCTCGGTCGCGATCGATGAAACGGCGTCTTTAATGTTCTTGTTCGCCGCGCCGCTCTGTGTCGCGGTATCCTTGGAATCGGCCGCCAGAGTATTGATCTCATCGGCAACTACCGCAAATCCGCGTCCCGCGTCTCCGGCACGCGCCGCCTCTATAGAAGCATTCAGCGCGAGCAGATTGGTCTGGTTCGCGATATCTACGACTCTTTCGTTGTTGAGAGTCATCTCGGTAAGGTATTCGGTGATGCGCTTGATCGAATC
>JAGCSS010000149.1 GCA_017964055.1 Lachnospiraceae bacterium | reverse complement strand
TTTCAAATTGAAACTGAATGAATAACCGTTTGTAAAACTAAATCCCCTCACCTTCGGGTGAGGGGATTATCTTAATACTACGAGAAATTATTGATCACCTGTACCTGTCCGCCTGTATCTTTAAGCGTGACATTCGTGAATGTATCTCTTGAATTATAGTGCAGGCCGTTGATCGTGATATAAACGCCGGGGTAGAGGAACTTCATGACGTTTATCTTTGAACTCGAGTAAGTCGAGATCAGGAACAGCTTCTGGCTGAGGACTGCGGATTTATCCTTGAGCTCGGCGCTCAGAGCAGTGATCGAATTCTCTATCTGTTCGAGCGTTTCCTGGAATTTGGCCGCGTCGGTGGGATTTGTGATCTGATTCATCTTGCGGCGGACTTCGTGGAGCTTTTCGAGCTTATTCTCATCGTCTTTGATCTCGGCCTCGAGAGCGGAGATCTCGGTGATGGTGTTAGGATTCGTGCCGGCATTGATCATGGTCTTGACCTCGGAGAGGTTGCCGATGATCGTGGCTTCGATATTGCCGGAGCAGGTGGTGCTGCCGCCAACGATAATGCCGAAACGGCCGGTAACATATATGTTGCTCTCGCAGAAGAGATCGCAGTTCATGATAGAGTTTGCGTGGAAATCGCCCTTGCAGTGGATGCTGGTGGACTCGAAGAACTTGCCCCAGACATCGGCGTCGGAGACTACGCTGCCTTTGTGGCCGCCCTGCATGCCGGCCTTGATCTCGATGGTGCCGCCCGCGTAGATATTGGCTTCTTCGACACTGCCGAGGATCGTGAGATTGCCTTTGCAGCGGACGCTGGTGCCGGTCATGACATTGCCGTGTATGATAACGTCGCCGCCGAAGACCACATCGCCTGTCGTCATGTCGACGTCGGTCTTGATCTCGAGAGTATTGGTGATGCGGAGGGAATTATCCTGTCCGAGCTCGATCTTGCCCGTGAGGTTGGAGTAGTAGTGGTTGCCGTCCTCGGAAACATAGAAGCCCTCGCCCTTCAGTGCGGTCTGGTCCTTGCCGGGGATGCAGGAGAGGAACTTATTCTTGACATCATAGCCAAAGCTGCCCTTTGTAGCGGGAGTGTAGGTAACTACCTCCTGATCCTTTGTTACGGACTCGTACATCTCGATATTTCGGTAATCGACGGAGCCGTCCGCCTGTACCTTTGGCTTGTTGTCAATCTGGGTCTTAAAATGATATGTGAAAAAACCGTCAGTGCCGTTGACTGCGGGCTTTCCTTTGGCGATCACATGATAGGTATCGTAGAGCTTGTTAATGATGATGCTTTGAATGAGGGGCTTGTCTATACCGGCTTTTACGCCTTTTTCCTTCAGGAAATCCATGATATTCTCGACGGTATAGAGATCGGTCGCGCTCTCACCCCATGACGGAGGAGTAGAAGACAGGTACAGCCTGGCTTCCATGGAATCTTCGGAAATAAGAACCTTAACGGTTTCTTCGAGTCGAGTATCCATAGGCCCCTCCTTTCGTTTATAATATCGCAATTTTTATTATATCAAAGGAATACTTAAAAAGCGATGATTTGCAAAGATATTCTTTGTTTTTGTGAAAGAAAATGGTTTATCGTGGAAAATGTGTTGTCGCTTCAAAATGCGACAGCATTTTTTGTTGTATTCGGACATGATTTATTGTAGAATTCTAACGGAGTATGAGATTATATTTGCCCGAAAAGTTTCGGCGGTTACAGTCGATCCTCCTTATCGAAGGACTTTACCGGGCAGGAACGGAGTAAACATATGGATTACATGAAGGAATATGAGAAATGGCTTGCCGAGCCCTGTTTTGACGAGGCTACAAAGGCTGAGCTGAAGGCTATTGCCGGTGATGAGAACGAGATCAAGGACAGATTCTACAAAAACCTTGAGTTCGGTACCGGCGGACTGCGCGGAGTTATCGGCGCAGGCATCAACAGAATGAATATTTACACCGTAAGGCGCGCATCACAGGGCCTCGCTGATTATATCCTCGAGCAGGGCGGTGCGGATAAGGGCGTTGCCATCGCGTTCGATTCGAGAAACATGTCGATCGAGTTCAGCCGTGAAGCTGCTCTGACGCTCAATGCGAACGGCATCAAGACTTACAGATTCGATACTTTAAGACCTACTCCCGAGCTGAGTTTCGCGCTCAGAGAGCTCGGCTGCATCGCAGGCATAGTTGTTACAGCGAGCCACAATCCGCCCGAGTACAACGGATATAAGGTTTACTGGGAGGATGGCGCTCAGATCACGCCTCCTCATGATAATAACATTATCGCAAAGGTTAACTCGATCTCCGATTTCTCAAAGTGCAAGACCATGTCGATCGACGACGCAAAGGCCGCAGGCCTCTATAATGTCATCGGCGAGGAGATCGATGCCCGCTATAACGAGGAGCTGATGAAGCTGGTTCTTCGTCCCGATGTTATCAAAAAAGCTGCAGACGACATCACTATCGTTTATACGCCTCTGCACGGCACGGGTAACCTCCCTGTGAGACGCGTTCTGGCTTCGCTCGGTTTCAAAAAGGTTTATGTCGTTCCCGAGCAGGAGCTTCCGGACGGCAATTTCCCGACAGTCGGATATCCCAATCCCGAGGATCCCGCCGTATTTAAGCTGGCTATAGAGCTTGCGAAGAAAGTTGACGCGGATATCATCCTCGCTACCGATCCCGATGCGGACCGTCTTGGCGTATACGCTAAGGATACTAAAACGGGCGAGTACATGGCATTTACCGGCAATATGAGCGGTACGCTGCTCCTCGACTATCAGCTGCAGACCAGGAAAGAGCTCGGAAAACTCCCTGATAACGGCGCTGTTGTTAAGACCATCGTTACCACGAATATGTGCGATGTCGTCGCCAAGAAATACGGCTGTGAGCTGATCGAGTGCCTGACCGGATTCAAGTATATCGGCGAGCAGATCAAGCTCTTCGAGCAGGGCAAAAAGAACCTGCAGTACATGTTCGGTTATGAGGAGAGCTACGGATGCCTAATCGGAACGCACGCGAGGGACAAGGACGCATGTGTGGCTGTTATGGGCCTGTGCGAGGCTGCCGCATTCAACAAACTGCAGGGCAAGTCTCTCTGGGACCGCATGCTCGAGATGTACGAGGAGTACGGATATTTCCGTGAGGGTGCCGTATCGATCACGATGAAGGGTGCCGACGGCGCCGAGAAGATAGCGGCGATCCTAGACGGTCTGCGCGCAAAGCCTCTTACCGTTCTGGCAGGCATCAAGGTGCTCAAGGCATACGACTACAAGCTTCATACCGTTAAGGATTACGTGAACCAGACTGAGGGCGAGACCGAGCTTCCCACCTCGAACGTGCTCTACTACGAGCTCGAGGACAATATGTGGTGCTGCGTAAGACCTTCCGGAACAGAGCCCAAGATCAAGTTCTACTATGGCATCAAGGGCAAGAGCCTCGAGGACGCGAACAGGCTCTATGATACCGTAGGCGCTGCGATCAAGGCACTGGCGTAAACCCGTTTTACCCGGGGCTGTAGCGTCAAACGGTCGATGCTAAATCCAATCAGTCCGGGCTTATAGGAAGATACTATGGAAGAGATGAAGATCTGTAATCTGTACGATCTGACTCAGACGATCGCTGCAGAGGTTTTTGAGGGAAAGACATATCCGTGGGAGGTGCTTGCGGATATCGGTGATTTTATAAAGAAACTCGGCCCCACGCTCGATCCGGATGAGTTTGAGCAGAAGGGAGAGGATATCTGGATCGCGAAGTCAGCCAAAGTATGGCCTACCGTCAGCATCACGGGACCCTGCATCATAGGGCGTGACGCCGAGGTCAGACAGTGCGCGTTTATCCGCGGCAACGCGATCATCGGTGACGGCGCGGTAGTAGGCAATTCTACCGAGCTTAAGAACGTTATCCTGTTCAATAAGGTTCAGGTTCCGCACTACAATTATGTCGGTGACTCGATCCTCGGCTACAAGGCGCACATGGGCGCAGGTGCCGTGACGAGCAACGTAAAGCAGGACAAAAAGAACGTAACCGTTGCGTATAAGGGCAGAAAGGTCGAGACCGGTCTGCGCAAGTTCGGTGCAATGCTCGGCGATAATGTAGAAGT
>JAGCSS010000148.1 GCA_017964055.1 Lachnospiraceae bacterium | reverse complement strand
TTCAACCTTGCCGAGCTGCAGAACGAATGCTCAAAGCTCTTTAAAATAAGCCCTGACGAGACTTTGAACATTGTTCAGGAACTATATGAGAAGAAGCTCGTGACCTATCCGAGAACCGACGCGAGGGTACTCTCGACCGCGGTCGCAAAGGAGATCGACAAGAACATAAAAGGACTCACGGGCGTAGGTCAGTTCAGGGAGTTCGCTGAGCAGATACTTGCCTCGGATACCTGGAAGAAAATAGCAAAGACAAAATATACGAACGATAAGCAGATAACGGATCACTACGCGATCATCCCGACGGGACAGGGGCTGAACGCGCTCGGATCGCTAAAGCCGCTTCAGGGCAAGGTATATGAGCTGATAGGCAGGAGATTCCTGAGCATTTTCCTGCCGCCCGCCGTTTACCGCAAGATCGCGCTGACCGTGAATATCGGCGGCGAGAGCTTTTTCGCGAATTTCAAGACGCTGATGGAGGAGGGCTGGCTCAAATGCGGGCAGCCTTACAGAAATAAGAACAAAAACGGAGCAAAGGATGCCGACCGTCCTGCGGATGCGGGCGCGGACGACGCACAGCCCCGCGACGGCGAAGAGGAGGAGCAGCAGGAGCTCGGATCGGACATGCTCGCGGTGCTCGAACAGCTCAAAAAGGGCGCGAAGCTGCCCGTTGACGGTTTCTCGATCAAGCTCGGCGAGACCTCACCGCCCAAGCGCTACAACTCGGGCTCGATCATCCTCGCGATGGAGAACGCGGGACAGCTGATCGAGGACGAGGACCTGCGCGCCCAGATCAAGGGAAGCGGTATCGGAACGAGCGCGACGCGTGCCGAGATACTTAAGAAGCTGGTGAGCATCTCGTACCTCAACCTGAACAAAAAGACCCAGATCATCACACCTTCGCTGCAGGGTGAGCTGGTCTATGAGGTTGTGAACGCATCGATCAAGTCTCTGCTGCGCCCGGATCTTACAGCGAGCTGGGAGCGAGGACTGACTTATGTGGCGGAGGGTACGATATCGTCCGGCGAGTACATGAAAAAGCTCGAAGACTTCGTTTCATCGAGGACAAACGGCGCAAAAGAGGGCAACTGGTCCGCGGCGCTGACGAATAATTTCGCTCAGGTGGCAAAATTCTATAACAAATAGGTGTTTTTTCCAAAAATTATTTGTCATCGGACACCGCCTGTTGTATAATTATTTGAGAATTGTGGAGGGGGATTGCAGTGAAAGACAGCGAAGAGAAGAGACCGTCAAAAAGAATACCGATCAGCCGCGCCACTCTTGGTATGGAACTGGCGCAGGATATCTATTCGCGCAACAATCAGGTTATCCTGAATAAGCATTCAATTCTTGATGCGCAGAAAATTTCCAAGATAATGTTCTACTCCATCGATACGATCATCGTTTACGAGGAAGAAGAGGCAAACGACGATCAGAGCTTTGTCCAGCAGCTGAAGAACAGCGTTGAGTTCAGGGAGTTCTCAAAAAATTACGACCATGCCGTTTCGGCCCTGCAGAACACGATCAATTCCGTGATCACGGAGGGCACCGAGATCGACGAGGACTACCTGATCGCTGAGGTTGACCGTATGGTCGGCTCGAGCGGCAGCAGGACAAAGGTATTCAACATGCTCCACTGTATCCGCGAGTACGACGAGATGACCTATATGCACAGCGTCAATGTTTCGCTGATCGCAGGCTGTTTCGCGAAATGGCTCGAGCTCGGAGAGGAGTCCGAGAGGATACTGACGCTTGCGGGACTGCTCCATGACATCGGAAAGACGGTGATACCGCGCGAGATCATCTCAAAGCCGGATTCTCTGACCGCCGAGGAATATCAGATAGTCAAGACCCACACTTTAAGGGGCTATGAGCTCCTGAAAGACAAAAATATCGACGACCGTATCAAGATGGCCGCGCTGCAGCACCACGAGAGGGCCGACGGCAGCGGATACCCGTTCGGAAAGAACGGAGAGCAGATCGAGAATTTTGCCATGATCATCGCCATCGCGGACGTTTACGACGCGATGACCAGCGACCGTATATACAGACCGAGAGTGTGCCCGTTCGATGTGGTAAGGATGCTCCAGAACGACGATGCGCACAAATACAATCCCAAGTTCCTTATCCCGCTGCTCGAGCAGATCACGCAGGTGTTCATAAATCACAATGTGAGACTCTCGAACGATCAGGTGGGTAAGATAGTCCTTCTGAACAACGCCGAGCTTTCAAAGCCTGTTGTGCAGGTGGACGACATCTTTGTGGACCTGGCCAAGAACAGGGACATAAAGATATCAGAGATCATATAAGCACTGAAGTATTGAAAATCTATTTGGGGGGACGGTACATAACAGATGGCTGACGACAATACCTACGAGTACAATCCCAATCTGGGAAACGACAGCAAAAAGGACGATACGGGCTACAACCCTAATCTCGGGGCCGACGACACCGGCTTCAATCCCAATCTCGGAGCCGACGACACAGGCTTCGATCCGGGTCTCGGAGCGGACGATACGGGCTTTAACCCGAATCTCGGCGCAGAGCCGAAAAAGGAAGCTCCCGCCGCAGCGGCCGTAAAAGAGGAGAAAAAGGATCTCGAGGCGGCTCCCGCGGACAGCGGCAAGGGCAAAAAGAAAAAGTTCAATTCCGATGAGATCGCGATGTTCTGCGATCAGATCGCCATGCTCTTAAAGGGCGGTATCTCGGTTTACGAAGGCACCTACATGCTCTACAGCGAGATGGAGGATGCCAAGACAAAAGAGGTACTCCGCCAGATCGATCTCCAGGTAAAGGAGAATATCCCTCTCTATAAGGCACTTACAGCTACGGGCGCGTTCCCGGAGTACATGGTGCACATGGTAGAGGTCGGCGAGAAGACGGGACGTCTCGAGGACGTTATGAAGTCACTGGCCGAGTACTATGAGCGCGACAGCCGCGTAAAGGCGGGCCTCAGGAGCGCCATAGCGTATCCCATGATCCTGTTTGCCGTTATGGCGGCGATCATGGTAGTGCTCGTATGGAAGATACTTCCTATGTTCGAGAGAATGTTTACCGAGCTGAGCTCGGATGTGGCGGCATCCACAGAGAACGTACTCACCGCGGGACTTACCGCGGGCAGGATCATCGCAGTCATCATCTGCGCGATCTTCGCAGTGATCCTCCTTGTCGTGCTCTGGAGCAGGACCAAGTCGGGAGCAAGGGTTTTATCGAAGGCTGCCAACGGCTTCGGACCCATCAGGAACATCATGGTACTGATGGCTACCGGTAAGTTCATTTCATCGATCGCTCTTATGATGGCCAGCGGCATGGATATCCGCGAGGGTCTCGAGCGCGAGATCGAAAACTGTGACAACGAGATCGTAAAGCATCGCATCGAGAAGTGCCTTGAGCTCTATAAGAACAGCGCTCCTTTCGATGAGGCGGTACGTCAGAGCGGACTGATCGTCGGCATGGAAGCCAGACTTATCAGCGTGGCAGCCAAGACCGGCGGCACGGACGAGATATTCACAAAGCTTTCCGAGCAGTACAACGACAAGACCTCGGCAGCTCTGGGCAGGCTTACAACCGTTATCGAGACCACGCTCTTTGTAGTACTTTCACTGATGGTAGGCGCGGTACTGCTTGCGGTTATGCTCCCGCTCGTGAGCATGATCTCTTCCGTAGGCTGATACCGGTGACTGATTATATGTATTGAACGGAGATTATCGGACATGAAGAATTTCAGACAGAACCGTCAGAAATACATCTTTAAATCCATTGTGCTTCCCATATTGCTCTGTACGGCGATACTTGTGATATTTATCCTCGGAGTGTATAAGTTCAACAATCTTTCGCTCGAGCAGGACAGGCAACTGACCCTGGCCGCGATCAAAAAGGCTACGGTGCAGTGCTATGCGGATGAGGGGCGCTATCCCGCTCAGCTTGATTATCTGATCGAGAATTACGGCGTTAAGATCGATTACGATCATTTCCAGGTAACCTATGACTGCGCGGCTGCGAACGTCAGCCCGAATATCGCGGTATTCAGGAAATAGGATTGATGCGGGGGATATATGCAGAACACTAACGATGAAAAAAAGGTCAAAAGCCGCAGCGCTCTCGTCAGCGCGGGCAGCACGATCATCATAATCGCGTTCTTTGCAATAGCCGCGCTCGTGCTGTTGAGCG
Organism: Lachnospiraceae bacterium; assembly: GCA_017964055.1. GTDB lineage: Bacteria > Bacillota > Clostridia > Lachnospirales > Lachnospiraceae > RUG11977. The sequence goes on along the minus strand of JAGCSS010000148.1, from coordinate 1,240 downwards.
CCGGAACGAGAGAGTATGAGAGGATAGTGCTGGCGGCAAACGAAAACTTTGAGCTGAGGACCTCGCTCTCCTTCGTTGCGACGAAGATACGCCAGTACGATGCGCAGGGCAGTGTATCTGTCGAGCGGATCGACGGCACGGACGTGCTGGTACTGAGGGAAGAGCTCGAAGGCGATATCTACGATACGATGGTCTATTTCAGGAACGGGTATCTGTGCGAACTGATGCAGGCCGAGGGCTACGGGGATCCGGATCTTGATTTCGGCTTCGAGGCCATAGAGATCGACTCCTTTGAGATCAAAGGCGGCGACGGTACCATCACTCTTTCGGCAGGCAACGCGAGCGGCAGCAAAGAGTCGCTGACCGTTTATTTAAGAAGTACGGAGGGGGCTGGCAGATAATGGCAAAATACGATAACGGCGCGGCCGTAAGACTTCCTCTGGTGGAATCGGTCATCATCATCGCGATATTCGCTCTGGTCAGCGTGGCGATCATGAGACTGTATGTTTCCGCGGATAAGCTGCAGGGACGCTCGGTCAATATCAGTAAGGCCACGATCATGGCGGAGAACAGGATCGAGGCGTTAAAGAGCGGGGCAGAGCAGGTCTCGGGCACCGAAAAGGCATACTTTGACAAAGAATGGAACAGCTGCTCCGAGGCGGATGCGTTCTTCAGCATGACGACCGAGGTTACGGACCGTTCGAGCGGCAAAACAGGCACTCTTACCGATGTTAAGATCACCGTGGATGTTGAGGGCAAGGAACAGCTCGCTGAGGTTGTGACGTCCTATTACATCCCGATCGGATGAGTACAGGATACATAGAATTGTTACAAATTTCATTATTTTGACACAAAATTACCCTTGAATTGTAACATAATTAGGTGTATAGTGAGGATAGCAGGACTATGTCTAATCAGGCTAACAACAATTCCTTCAAAATGAATATCGGCGGACCTTCGATAATCCTTCTGCTTACGGTCCTCGGTCTCGCGGTATTTTCAATACTTGCGGTGAGGGCGGCGTACAGCGGACTGAAGATGGCCAGGACCTCGGCATCGGCCGTGTCGGGCTATTATGAAGCCGAGGGTATCGCGCAGGAGGCCGAATACCTGATCAAAGAAGTGATCGAAGGCACTCCCGCCGTGACGGCTGAGATCGCAAAAGCGGCGCTCATATCAAAGATGCCCGGCAGTGCAGAGCTGCTGAGTGTGGAAGAGGACCGCGTCGTGTTTGAAGTTC
>JAGCSS010000147.1 GCA_017964055.1 Lachnospiraceae bacterium | reverse complement strand
TCCTCATCTCATCGGGCAGATCGTCGTGTATCGCGAGCTTCCTGTTACAAAGAATATACTCTTATATCGTCCTGTATGCAAGTCTTACATAAGGATCGGCACTCATTGCCGCATCATCGAGTCCCCGCTCCGTCCGCTCTATATAGTCTTTAAGAAAATGCCTGTTCTCATCGGGTCCTTCTGGCCTGAAAATGCAGATACCGTAGCCGACTCCTGTCACGTCCTGGTGCGAGAGCTTCTCCGCGCTCACAGCCATTCCGTCAAAAGCCCCGGCCATTATCACGAACGATCTGTGTCCGCATTCGGCCGCTTTGTCACAGAGATCGGAATCAAAATCAAACAGCTCCCCGAACGCCGCTCTCCCGCAGACATCCATGATCCGCTCGTCGTACTGCGGTCCTTCGGGCGCGAAGCCGTAAGGTCCGCTCGCCTTCAGCTTGTGCGAGAGATCGCCGCTCGCAACGATGACCGTCCTGCGTCCGAGCTCGTCGATCGCCTGCTTCATTATCTTTCCGAGACGGTAGTGATCGGTGAGTCCGAAGCCCGACAGTCCGCATCTGACCAGCTTAAAATCCCTGTATTTTTGCGTGATGAACCAGAGAGGGACCATCGTCCCGTGGTCGAGGTTCTTCGATCGCTCGCCGAGCTTCCCGGCAGGGAAATCCGCATCCTGTGCGATATCGCAGATTCTGTCTACAAGTGTAGTATCATACTCGACATCAAACTTCACATCACGCGCGCCGAAATCTCCGAGATTCCCGCTCGCGCCTTTTCCGGGAGAAATATGGAAATAATCGCTGTACATCACGCTGTGGGGGCTCGTGATGATGATCGTCTCGGGCTTTAACGCCGCGATCTCATCAGCCACGCGCTCGTATGCCCGCGTCGTCTCTTCGATGCTTTTTTCACCGCCTTTTCCGACCGCCGGAACGATCAGCGGAGGATGCGGAACCATAAATGCCGCAAGCAGATTGCTCTTTTCGCTCATGGAAGGACTCCTTTCCCGACAATCCCGTTCTCACCTCCTTCATGCTAACAAAAAAAGGGCCTGCAGTCAATTGAAGCAGACCATTTCCCGCCGTTACAAAAGTATGGATATGAGTCGTTCCGTATGGTATCATGTTAGGCGGACACAAACATAAAACGACCCGGAGATATCGTCCCCGGGCCACTATCAAAAGGAGCATTTATGGTAAAACACGTTATTCTCTGGACATTAAAAGATGAATTCAAAAACAGCGATGAAATAAAGTCCGGTATCAAATCGGGTCTCGAAGGCCTCAAGGGACAGATCCCGGGGCTCATCGACATCAAAGTGAATATCTGCCCTCTCGCGAGCTCGAACTGCGATGTCATGCTCGACTCCTGCTTTGAGGACGAGGCTTCGCTGAAGGGATATTCAGTTCATCCCGCGCATGTTGAGGTCGCAAATACAAAGGTAAGGCCTTTCACCGCATCGAGGACCTGCATGGATTACGAGGCCTGAAATGCCTCCGCCAGCCGCTCGAGAGCCTCTTTCAGCACACTCCTCGGGCAGGCGGCGTTTATGCGTTCGAAGCCTTCTCCCGAAGGTCCGAACATGCCTCCGCGGTCGAGCCAGAGCCCTGCGCGGTAAACCACCCTGTCATTTATCTCGGCAGGCGTGAGTCCCGTCCGGTTCAGGTCTATCCAGGCCAGATACGTTGCTTCGGTCTCGGAGACCACGGCTCCCGGTATGTTTTCGATCACGAAGCTCTGCAGATAGTCGAGATTCCCGCGTATATACCGGCGGACCGCATCGTACCACACGTCGCCGTGAGTATAAGCCGCCTGCGCCGCCGTAAGGCCCGCCGCGTTCGGCTCGTCATATCCGGACTCCGCGATCGCGCGGATCAGACGCTTTCTGAGACCGGCATTGGGAACGAAAATATTTGACTGCTGCAGCCCCGCGAGATTAAACGTCTTGCTCGGGGCTGTTGCCGTAAGCGTAAATTCCTTAAAATCCTCTCTGAGCTCCTGGAATACGATATGCTCGTCCTTCCAGACAAAATCGCTGTGGATCTCATCGCTGAAAACGGTCACGCCGTGCCTTGCGCAGATCCCTCCGATGCGCAGCAGCTCGTCCTTTGTCCATGCGCGGCCCACGGGATTATGCGGGTTGCAGAGGATAAAAAGCTTTACGTTCTCTTTCTCTATCCTTTCCTCAAAATCCCAGAGATCCATCACATAATGCCCGTTCTCATCCGCTTTGAGTTCGGAAACGACCAGCCGGCGATTATTTACTTTGATGATGTCGGCAAACGGATAGTATACGGGCTGCTGGATGATAACACCGTCTCCGGGCGCCGTAAGTCCCCTGATCGCCGCGGCAATGGCAAATACCACGCCGGGCGTCTTTACATGCCATTCCTGCTCAACTTTCCAGCCGTGATGCCTTTTCATCCAGCCCGCAACGGCCTCAAAAAATCCGTCTCCCGGCTGATCGTTCGTGTAGCCGAAAATATTGTGATGCGCGAGCTCCACGAGTGCATCCTCGATATACGAGCTCGTCTTAAAATCCATGTCGGCCACCCACAGAGGCAGCACATCCTTTGGATATCCGCGCTTTTCCGCAAAATCATATTTCAGGCATTTCGTATTCCTGCGCGGTATAACCTTATCAAAATCAAGATTTCTCTCAGACATTTCTTTCTCCGGTTCAGCTGCGTTAAAAATACTGCAGTTTCCTTACTTCTTATATTTCTTTCATGCAAACAGGTTCCTTCGGCTGCGGCCTCAGTCCATGGCCTGAGCCAGATCGGCCAGGATATCCTCGGCACTCTCTATGCCCACGGACATGCGCAGCAGCCGATCCGTGATCCCGAGTCTTTCGCGCTGTTCGGCGGGAACATCGGGGTGCGTCTGCATTATCGGGTAAGTGAGCAGAGTCTCGGTTCCGCCGAGACTCTCCGCAAACGTGATCAGCTTAACGCGCTTCAGGATCGACAGTGCCTGCTCCGCCGAGCCGACCGTAAACGCGATCATTCCGCTTCCCGCGTAATAGACTTTCTCCACATCATCGCGCGCCAGCAGCCAGTCGCGCACGGCCAGCGCATTCGCGCGGTGCTTCTCCATTCTCAGAGCCAGCGTTTTTATGCCTCGCAGGCACAGCCAGCATTCAAAAGGTCCGAGCGTGGCACCCGTAGTTTTCGACAGGCGTCGAATGCGTTCCGCGACCGCCGGATCCTTGCTGCTTAAGAAACCGCATACGGTATCGTTGTGGCCGCTCAGGTATTTTGTCCCCGAATGCAGCACGATATCGGCTCCTTCCTCGATCGGATGCTGGAAATACGGCGTCATAAAGGTATTGTCGACTGCGAGCATCGCACCGTTTGCATGGGCAATGCGCGCTATCGCGGCAATATCGCTCGTCTGCATCATCGGGTTTGAGGGCGTCTCGAGATATATCGCCTTCGTATCGGGCGTCACCGCGGCCTCAACCGCCTTGGGATCGGTCATGTCTACCGCCTCTATGCGGTAGTTTTTCACGGCAAGGACCTCGTTTATCAGACGCACCACACCGCCGTAGAGGTCCTCTCCGCAGAGGATGCGGTCGTTTGGCCCGAAAAGATCAAAAAACGTCGTGATCGCAGCCATTCCCGAGGAAAATGCCACAGTATCGTACGCGCCCTCCAAAGAGCTGACGGTCTCTTCGAGAAACCGCCTGGTGGGATTTGATTCGCGGGAATAGTCGAATCCCGACGGATTGTGACCCGGAGTCAGATGACTGAAACAGGCCGTCTGATAGATCGGAAAGCTTACGGCACAGTTGCCGTCGGACAGGGAATGCTCCTCCCCATGTATACATCGTGTCTCAAAAGAATACATGATCAGCCTCTATTCCGCGATGAGGGCCAGTGTCAGTTCAGCCGCTCCCGCAAGTTCTTTTATGTTGGTCCGTTCCGCGGTCGTATGCACATTCTCCATGGCACATGCCGCTACCAGGGATTCGATCCCGTGCTCGTTCAGACGGTTCGCATCGCTCCCCCCGTAGGTTTTTCTGAGAGCACCGGGCTCTGCTCCGACAGCCGCAGCCGCTCTGTAAAAATGCTTTACTATCGCGGCATCCTCATCCACCAGATACGCGCGGATATGCTCTTTTCCGCCGCACACGGCTTTCGCTCCGTGCTTCTTAGCCGTCTCTTCAAAACGCGCGAATATCTCATCTCTGCGGCGCAGCGCCTCGCTGTGATCGTGACTCCGTACCTCGCCTGTGATCCGTACGCGCCCGGGTACGATATTTTTACCGGTCCCGCCTTCTATAGTTCCGAAATTCACCGTGCTCCCCGATGCGAGACGTCCCACGGGCAGCCCCGACAGCGCCTCGACCGCTATGCTCAGGGCATTGATCCCGTCCTCCGGCGCAAATCCCGCATGCGCGGCCCGCCCTATGATCTCTATATCCAGCGAAAGTATCGTCGGCGCGGTATTTGCCGCAGTCCCGACGGGTCCGTCCAGGTCGAGAACGATCGCTTTTTTCGAGCGCAGGAGAGAATAGTCGAAATGTTCCGAACCCTCGCAGAAGGTCTCTTCAGCCGGGGTTATCAGCACCTCGATATCGGGATGTGACAGGCCTTTTTCGATCGCGCTTGCGAGTGCCTCAAGGATCGAGGCGATACCTGCCGCGTCGTCCGCGCCGAGTACCGTGGTCCCGTCCGAAGTGATCGTTCCGTCCCCGTGGACCGCGGCCTTTTTGCCGCGTCCGGGGCTTACCGTATCCAGATGCGCCGCAAGCAGCAGCGGTTCTTCATCTTTTTTCTCCCCGGTCCCGGGAAGGACAGCGTATATATTCGGATAACTGCCGGGATGTCTCTCCAGAAATCCCGCATCAGTCGTATCCGTCCTCACCTGCAGCCCGAGCTTTTTAAGCTCCGCTGTGACGTATTCGCCCACCTCCCGCTCGCCGTACGACTCGCTGTCGAAGGACGTGAGCTTTAAGAAGCTTTGCAGCAGGCGGTCATTGTCAACCGAGTATCTCATGGCACTCCTTTCAATATTCATCGGGGAAGCGGTATCCCGCAGGTGCGTACATGTTCAGGCGGAATGCGGGATTTTTGTCTGATTTCCTTTCTGCGGCCGGATCGGCAATGAATTTTTCAAAGATGTACTTTGTACGTCTGAGCTCCGGGAGACGGTTGTAGAACCCTACGGCTCCCGGATGTGTGTTCAGCACGATCACATCCTCGCTTATGATGCCGAACAGCTTCTTCATCAGGTTTTTGCCAACCGAGAGGCCCTGATATCCGGGCACTACCGCAACATTCAGTATCGTGGCGTACCTGCCGCCGTCAGCGACCGCTCTGGCCACGCCGATGAGCTTTTCGCCGTCATAGGCCGATACGCTGTAGCGGCTGTTTGTAAATGCCTTTTCGGTTCTGGCGGCATCATGCGGCCTGCCCCAGAACGCGGCGGTCAGCACATCGTTGACATCCGCAAATGACGCTTCCCCGAGACCGTCGCGGTAAGAGATCTCCGGCCTTTCGGCAGCGGAACGCGCATTCGGCGCGGCAGTCCGTGCCGGGCCCCTGTTCCCTGCGTCTTCGTCCTCGACGAACTCGTTCTCAAATCTGTACCCGGGCGGCAAAACATCGCTCTCGTCCATTCCCTCACGGAAAAATACCCAGGCATTTTTGCAGCGGGCATAACCCGCAGCCTCGAATGTCTCCAGATCCCTGCGCCTGCCGCAGGCCATTACACGGCGGTTGTTCAGGTCTTTTTCTATCTCGCGTATCAGCGCGAGCGCGGTCTCCAGACCTTTTTGGGCCGTCTCATCCTCTTCCCATACGGTCCTCAGATCCGTCAGCAGCGCCGTCTCCACGCCTTCACTGATCACGCGTACCGCACCGACCAGCCTGTCCCCATCATATGCCAGACGCTTCGAAAAGCTTTTTTCAAAAAGCTCCGGACGTGCCGGATCGTTATAAAGAGCGGTCAGACTCTCACTGTCGGCGGGATTTACTTCCGCGGAAAACCTCAGCTCCATTTGTATGCCCCCTCTGTCTTTCCCGAAATAACGCGCAGGCGGTATATAAATAATGCCCGGGGCCTTAAGCCTCCCGGGCATGCCTGTTTCGGTTATTGTCTTTGTTTTGGTTGTTGGGCAAACTATAACACAACGGATCCCGGTTTGAAAATTACAGGGATTCAATCGTTAGTGATAAGCTTCGTTTATCGCTGTTTAGAGCTCCCTGAACTTCTCGAGTTCCTCCACGTAAGTACGCCCGTACTCTGACAGAGTGCCGCCTTTTCGCGTGATATACCCGATGACGAGCGGGTCTTCCTCCTTCAGTTTGATGGCGATCATGCCCTCAAGGATCGCTTCTTCGCCCGAGAGCATGCCCGAACCGATCGCGTATCCGTTCAGATTTGCCAGTATCTCCATCGTGGTCGCACGATCGTCCGACC
>JAGCSS010000021.1 GCA_017964055.1 Lachnospiraceae bacterium | reverse complement strand
TGAAAACATATTATGATGACGGGACCTTGAAGATCCGCAGCATGAACGAGTCGGACAGTAAGGTTCTGTTTGATACGTACGCTTCGTACGGATGGCATCCGCAGCCGGAGACGTATGAAAACTATTTGAAGGAGCAGGAGGCGGGCGAGCGCCTGGTGTTCATCCCCGAGTATCAGGGAGAGGTCGCCGGGATCTGCACCCTGGTCATCCATCCGACGGAGGGACCATTTGCCGCAAAAGGCTGGCCGGAGATCGTGGATCTCTGTGTGTTCTTCAACACCCACAACGTCGGCATCGGTAACAAACTTCTGGATGTTGCGGAAGCTGAGGCGGCGAAATATGCGGACCACGTGTTTCTGGCGGTCGGCGTGCATTCGGGCTACGGCCCGGCGCAGCGCATTTACGCGAAGCGTGGCTACGTCCCGGATGGCACAGGTGTGTGGTACCAGGGAAAGCAACTAGACGAGTATGCTCCCTGCGTGAACGACGACGATCTGCTTCTGTTCCTATCGAAGAAGGTCGAGACCGTACAGCCTGCCGGCGCACATTCCGATGTGTACAATGACATCCGCATCGAATATCTTCCGAAGGAAGAGTGGACGGGCACGCGGCTGCCGATCATCGACTATACGACCGAGTGGTACTATGACGTGGAGGCAACCGAAGAGGACGACTGCTTCACGACCGTGATGCGGAAGAAAAAGTTCGAGACGCCCGTGACGCACTCCGAGGAAGAATATGGTTTTCCGGACGGGCTCTACGAGGATCACTGGGTGTCGATGGGCGCCGAGGCTTACGGCGTGGTTCAGGAGGTCAATGGTGAAAAGAAGCTGCTGGCCTGCATCGAGATCTGCTCTGAGTCGTGGAGCAACCGCATGATCGTGACGAACATGTGGGTGTCGCAGGAACTTCGCAGACAGCACGTCGGAAAGCGGCTCATGGATCTGGCGAAACAGAAGGCCAGAGAGCAGGGACGCCGCGTCATAATGCTGGAGACGCAGTCCTGCAACACAGTAGCGATCGCGTTCTACCGTGCGCAGGGGTACAGACTCATCGGTTACGACACCTGCTGTTACACAAACCGCGACATCGAGCGGAAGGAAGTACGGTTTAACTTCGGTTACTTTTTCGACGAGGAGAAATGATATGCTGGACTGTTATTATATCGTAGAAAGCATTGACGGCGATTACGCCCACCTGCGTAAGATCCCGGACGAGCCGGGAAGCGAGACGAAACTGGTCGCGCGGGCGCTGCTTCCCGAGACGATCAATGAAGGAACGTATCTGCACTACGCGATGCTGCAGTACGAAGAAGTGAGTCGCGAAGAAATTTGAGTTTCGCAAGCGTCGCGCTTTCGTAATAAAATCGTAAGATGAATGCAGGGCGGTAATACTTGACCGCACCTGCATTCACTGTTATAATCTAGTTTGGAGCGATTTCGGGCTTCCGTTACGCTTACATTTTTATTCGGTGCCCTGCACCGAGAAGGAGGAAACATGAGAAAGAGAAGTCTTTTGTCATGCATGCTTCTTATCGTAGCGGCTTTGTTTGCATTTGCCGGTTGCGCTAAGAAGGCCTCTTCTACAGACGCTGTAGTCGTTGGAATACAGCAGGACCTTGACAGTCTTGACCCTCACAAAGTAGAAGCGGCAGGAACCAGAGAAGTATTGTTTAATGTTTTTGAAGGCCTCGTTAAGCCCAGTTCTACGGGCGAGATGAAGGGCGCGGTAGCAGAGAGCTACACGGTCAATGATGCCGGAACCGAGTACACCTTCGTTTTGCGTCAGGGTGTGAAGTTCCACAACGGCCAGACCGTAACGGCAGAGGATGTTAAGTATTCCCTCGACCGCGCGGCTGGTAAGCTGGAAGGCCAGGAAGCACCCATGGTCAGCGATTTCAAGACCGTAGATAAGGTCGAGATCGTAGATGAGAAGACGATCAAACTGACCCTGACTTCCGCAAACACCGAGTTCATCGCATTCATGACCGCGGCGATCATCCCGAAGGGATACGACGATCAGGCGAAGAATCCGGTCGGCACAGGCCCCTATAAATATGTATCCTACACACCGCAGGATTCGTTCGTAATGACACGTTTCGACGATTACTGGGGTGACAAAGCGAAGATCAAAGACGTGACCTTCCGTATCATCACCAATGCGGACTCCGTTGTAATGGCGCTGAAGGCAGGCACGATCGACATTTACCCTTATCTGACACATCAGCAGGCGAAGGAACTTACGAAGGATTTCAATATCGAAGTAGGTCCCACCAACCTGGTGCAGGCGCTGTTCCTGAATAACGACAGAGAGCCGCTCAACAACGCGGACGTACGTCGCGCGCTGAATATGGCGATGAACCCGAAGGAGATCATCGACATGGTATTCGGCGGTTACGGCAACGAGATCGGTACACACTTCATCCCCGCTCTGTCCCTGTATTATGATGAGACAACGAAGGATGTCTACAGCTACGACGTCGAGAAGGCGAAGAAGCTTCTGGCCGATGCCGGTTACCCGAATGGTTTCGATCTTGAGATCACCGTTCCCGGCAACTACGAGGCACACTGCGATACCGCGGAAGTGCTGGCAGAGCAGTTCAAGAAGATCGGCGTGAATGCGAAGATCAAAAAGGTAGACTGGAGCACCTGGCTTTCCGACGTTTACAACGGCAGACAGTACCAGTCGACCGTAGTCGGCGTGGATGCGAAGCTCGCGCCCGGCGATGTTATGAAGCGTTTCCGTTCGGATGCTTCCAACAACTTCATCAACTATAAGAATCCTGAGTATGACACGATTTACGCTAAGGCGATCGCAAGCACATCCCAGGAGGAGAAGATAGAACTTTATCACAAGTTGCAGCAGATGCTGACCGCAGACGCAGCGAGCGTTTACATCCAGGATCCTGCAAAACTGGTAGCCGTTAAGAAGGGGCTGTCCGGATTTTTGTTCTATCCTCTGTACGTGATCGACATGTCGACCATTGAATATAAGTAAGACAAATCTAGTATATTAAAAGTACCCTTCCCGAAAGCGTGTGCGCACGTATGAAGGGAAGGGTATTTTGGTTTTTCGGAGGGCAATGCTATGAAAAAGCAGGAGATCAAGAAGTACGTTTCGGTAGGAGTTACGGCGTTTTGCGTTTTGGCGGCCGCGATCCTGTTATACTTTTTCTGCTTGCGCTGGGACCACGTGATGGGCGTCATCGGCGGTTTCTTCAGCATGCTGACTCCATTTATCGCAGGTGTTCTGATCGCCTATCTGGTGAACCCGTTCTTCTGCTTCCTGAACCGCCATCTTTCGAAGGTTTTCGTAAAGTTCCACTGGGCGAAAGATCAGGCGGCGGCGGAGCATAAATGTCGATGCGTCAGCAGTATCCTGGCGTTGCTTGTGGTCCTGCTCGTAATCGTTTCGATATTTGCCGTGATCATCCCGGAAGCTTACCGGAGCATCAAAAACATCGTCAATGGTTTTGACAGCAACTCCGCCACGCTCGGCGAACGCTTGAAGGGCTGGCTGCATAATTATCCGCAGGCGGAAGAATTCATCATGCCGTACTACGAGAAAATCGTAGCTGAGGTAAAGGAGTGGATCAAGGGCGGAGCCATGATGGACTGGCTGAAGGCATCGGCAGGCCCGATCCTGAGCAGCATCGTGAGCGGCGTATCTACCGTGGTCACGACCATCGTCAACACCTTTATTTCGTTTATCGTTACCATCTATATCCTGAACAGCAAGCAGACCTTCCTGGCGCAGAGCCGGAAGATGCTTTATGCGATCGGCGGAAAGAAGATGGCGGATGCTGTCCTCTCCGAATTTGCTTACGCGCACGCCGTTTTCGGACGTTACATTCGTGGTGCGCTGGCAGATTCATTCATCCTGGGATGTGTAGTGTTCATGTTGATGAACATCTTGTCCCTGCCGGACCCGCTGCTGGTTGCCGTCATCGTTGCGATGACAAACGTGATCCCGTTCTTCGGACCGTACATCGGCGCCATTCCCAGTATCATCCTGATCCTGTTGGTCGATCCGCTCGCGGCTCTGAAGTTCACCATTATGATCCTGATCCTGCAGCAAGTCGAGGGCAATATCATCAGCCCGAAGATCATCGGCAACACCACGGGCCTCAATGGTTTCTGGGTTCTGTTCTCCATCATCTTCTTCGGCAAGATCTTTGGTTTCCTCGGACTTCTGTTCGGTGTTCCGATGTTCGCTGTCGTTTACCATATCGTTACGAACTGGGCAGCTCGCCAGTTGAAGAAGAAGCATTTGCCGGTGAAGACTTCGGAGTATTATTCGTCCGGCCTGGTCGATATGATCCCGGATGAGAAGAACATTGAGGATGCACTCGATGATGCCCTCGATGTCGGAGCGTACGCGGTCGATGCGTCTGAGAATAATAGTCAGAGCGATAATATAGAAAACAAATCAGAATAGGATTTCAATCCCTGACAGAAGACATATCTTCTGTCAGGGATTTTTACTGTAGTTTATCATGAATGTTTGCTTAGGTATTGACATTCGCAGTTGTTTTTTGTAATATATAGTTGAAGTTGAGTTTGAGTGTTTATTAAGGATAACTGCAAGGAGAAGCATTTATGAACAGAAAAGTAAAAGGTTTTCTTATACTATCCCTTGTTTTGTCTGCAATTCTTATGTCAATAACTGTTTTGTTTATTGCCCCCAGGGCCAGAGCTCTGGGGATAAAAGATAGTGCAGCGTCAGACCAACCTAGGGATAATGATCCCAATTATCCATATGCTTATGTTGAGAATGCACCCATTCAATATACATACCGTACATCATTATCATTAACTGCAGGAGAAACTATAACCGTGTCTACTGCAAAAGCAACTTCTCATTCGAATTCAGATACGGTTATTCACTTGTTTTATTCATCCAACCCCACGGCTTCAAATTCTTGGGCTAATGATGATTATAACGGAACCGTCTTTTCTCGGATTTCGGTAACTGTTCCGACCACTGGTTCATACACGCTGTTAGTTCGCTGTTATGGGAACACCACCGGGTATTGTAATGTTTATAAGAACGGGGCGCTTCTGGCTGAAAATGCACAGCTTGGAGGCTATAAACTGTTATGTCTGGGATATTCCGGGACCAGAAACTTTTTTACTTCAAATAGTGTAGGCGTTGACACGATCCTATATGTAATGGATGCATCTCACAGAGTATTGGCTAAGAGTGATGATTATGGGTACAATGGAGAACCGGTATATGGAGATTTTAATTGGGGTAATCATTCTCGGGTGCATAAGAATCTGAATGGTCAGCAAAGTTATGTTTTTGTGTCGGCGTATAATTCAACAAATATCGGTACGGCAGATATTTATTCTGATTGTTCAGATGGTTATGCGAATATAAGCGATTTTCCGAACTTAAAGGCTATTGATTCAATCAAATCGGGACCAAGTACAAATGTATATAATTGCATAGCTTGGTCAGGGGGTATAACAAGCAGATGGATCAATCCGTTTTATGCTCCCGAGTCCAACCCGTATTATTTATCATTTATGGAGCCTTGGTATAATGCTAATCCCTTGGTTGCATTTGACAATTTTTATGGTAACAACCCTCAGAGATATGCGGGGGCGACCACCTATGTATCAACGAGTATTTCTTCGTCTTCTATTGTGGATCTCTACACACTCAATGCACAGTGGCAGCATGCTTCTGTAAAGAAACCCGGAAATGCTGTTCCCCATGGATACGCATGGGAGAGTAAACTTGGGGAGAGTGAGAGAATATTCCATCCTCGTAATTCACTAGAAGGAGGGGCCTACGGAAGTATTGGAAGATATTATATGATCGCTTCCCGGGAACAAGAACTCTCTTTTGAGGAGTCTGTAAATTCGGGCGCAACCAGAGAGATTTTCGTTTCTATAGATGATCGTGAGGAAGGTGAATTGCAGAGAAATCTTGCAACTATTTCGGATGACCTTTTAAGCAGATTTGACGATGCATACAGTATATGGGTCGACGCGGCAAGGAATTCCTCTATGGGTATTAATGATGGTAATCTATGGCTTACACAACTCGTTGAGTTTGGAACCCTGAAGAATTTAGTGGATGAGAATTCCGAACTTGTGTTCGCGGTTATTAACAAATACAGACAGGATACAAACCTGCTTTCCAGAACACTCTTTGAGGCGGCAGTTGTATCTCGTAACAGTAAGACGCTTTCTCTGGCAAATGATGTGAGAGAGGAGAACAATGAGATCAGTCGCGCTTCGTTGAACAAAGCAGTATATTATGCGCCTTCTTTTGAAGCAAATGCGCAGACGTTTATTAAACGCTTTCTTCAGAAACCGGAGGAATATTTGACAGGAGATGGTTCTGAAGTCGATCCGGGTTCTGTTGTATCGGAACGGTGTGATGACTTTTATCGGGTGATCGCCGGTATTACGGATGAAGAATTCGTTCTCTATCGAGATGCTTACGACGCTTGGGTTTCAGATATTCAAGTGCTGAGTTCTACGAGAGAGTATTTAAACCCGGAGTCATATTCTGCGCTCAAGAATTTGATCGAAAGCAATATCAAGTATAAATATCTTTTGGTAGATCGAACGCTTTCGATGCAGGAGTATGAATTGAGCGGAGGCGTGTTGGTCAGTGAACTGATCGTTAAGAATGATGAAAGATACTTGAATCTTTTGAGTAAAATGACGATGAAAGAGATGTTGCAATTGATGAGAAAGTCTCCCGAAGAGTATATTAATTGATCAGATAAGCCAGGAAGATCCCGGCGGTGTCGTGAATGACACTGTCGGGATCTTTTTAGTCTCCGATGTTTTATTTCGATT
>JAGCSS010000146.1 GCA_017964055.1 Lachnospiraceae bacterium | reverse complement strand
GATATGCCGATACAGCATGCTTCGGATGCCGTTCTTAAGAGTATGGGACGCAGGACGAACGGAGCGCAGATCAGGAATACCATAGACAAGCTTCGCAAAGCTATCCCCGATATCGCGATCAGGACTTCGCTGATCACGGGATTTCCGGGGGAAACAGAAGAGGACCATGCTTGCCTTATGGCGTTCCTTAAGGAGTGCAGGCTCGACAGGGTCGGTGTTTTCACGTATTCACGCGAGGAGAACACGCCGGCTTACCGCATTAAGGACCGTGTGACAAAGGCTGTGGCCAACCGCAGACGCAAGGATCTCATGGGCCTGCAGCAGAGTATTGTTTTCGATAAAAATGCGGCTCTGACCGGGAGAGAGATCGATGTCATCATCGACGGCAGGATCCCCGAGGACGGCATTTACGTCGGACGTACGTATATGGATGCGCCCGGCATTGACAGTGTTGTATTTGTGCGGAGCGGTCGGGATATCATTTCCGGCTCGGTCATCCGCGTCATTATAGAGGATTTTAAGGATTACGATCTAATCGGAACGGAGGTCGGCTATGACTACGCCCAATAAGATAACGGTATTCAGATTTATCCTGATACCGATTTTTACAGTGGTTTTCCTGCTCGAGTCCGCTTTTCCGGACAATAAGCTGCTGATCGACCATATTGCGGTCGTTATTTTCGCGATCGCCGCGATCTCGGATTTCTTTGACGGATATCTGGCCAGGAAAAATCATCAGATCACCGATTTCGGAAAGCTTATGGATCCGCTGGCGGATAAGATGCTTGTTTGCACCGCGCTTATCTGTTTTGTGCAGCTCCGTGAGAATTTCCCCTGCTGGTGCGCGGTTGTGGTTGTTGCGAGAGAGTTCATCATCAGTGGCTTCAGACAGCTCGCTGCCGAGAAGAAGACCATCATCATGGCGAGCATCTGGGGCAAGGCCAAGACCTTTGTTTCCCTGATCATGTGCATACTCTTCATCATTGACTGGGAGTACGGCTGGTTTACCGTAACAGAGACAGTATTCATGTATGCATCGACTCTGCTCACCGTTGTTTCGCTGATCGATTACCTGATAAAGAACTGGCAGGTCATGAGAGACTGCACGAAATAAGACAATCTTTTAACATAGTTGTGACACTTTACGCATCTAAACTTGACAGTGGAGTATTGTCGAGAGGAGGTGCGTAAGGCATGAAACTTAAAAGATATGTTTTAGCGGTTATAGTGATCGTGTTCGCGGTCATGCTTTGCGCATGCCGTAAGAAGGACCCGGATACAGGTGTTTCCGATCCCGAGTCATCACCGACACCGACCATGCCCGATACAGTAACGATCGCGCCCGTGATCTCGGGCGGCAGCTTTAACCTTGTGGCAAAGCTGATATATACGGTCGACGCCTCTACCTCGAGGGTCGTACGTTCCACCGTTATGGTCAGGGATGATACGGAGATCACTCCGTCACTGGTGATCGATTTTATAGTCGATTCACTTAAGGATGAGTCGCTGAACCTCTCGTTCGACGGCATCGAGTATGATGACGGCGTCTGTGTTGTGGACTTTGATGATTCGATATATACGATCGCAGGCAAGAGCGTCGAGCTCGAGGATGCGATTCTTGACTGTATCGCGCAGAGCGTTCTTGACAATGTGGACGGCTGCATGAGCGTCATCTACAGGATACACAACGAGGCATACAGTACGGTAAATCGGCATTTTGCCTATGATTTTGTATATATGGAATAACAGATATGATCTTTAAAGCCCGAGTTTATCCCGGGCTTTTATTGAGTAAACAGGAGATAAATATGGGCAGACTGATAGTGATAGGCGGCGGTGCCGCAGGTATGATGGCAGCCGCTGTGGCTGCGGCCGGAGGAGTGGAAACGGTTCTTGTCGAGAAAAATGAAAAGCTCGGCAAAAAGGTCTATATCACGGGCAAGGGCCGCTGTAATCTGACCAATGACTGCGATGTGCGCGATTTCCTGAAGAACGTCGTATCGAACGAGAAGTTCCTGTACAGCGCGCTGTACGGTTTTTCACCGCAGATGACCATCGACTATTTTGAGTCGATAGGGCTTAAGACCAAGATCGAACGGGGCAACAGGGTTTTTCCCGTCAGCGATCATTCGTCGGATGTCAACAAATACCTTGAAAAGGCGATAAAGTGGTCGGGAGCAAAGATCATGCTGAACACGGCCGTAAAGGAGATCGTGGCTGAAGACGGCGCAGTAAGAGGCGTAAAGCTTTCAACGGGTGAGTTCTTGCAGGGTGATGCTGTATTTGTGGCTACGGGCGGTCTGAGCTATCCTTCGACAGGCTCCGACGGAGACGGCTACAGATTCGCAAAGGAGTTCGGTCACAAGGTTACAAGGCTCCTGCCTTCGCTGGTTTCGGTCAAGACAAAAGAGGAATGGGTCAGACAGGTAGAAGGCCTGTCCCTGAAAAATGTGGTCCTGAGCGCTTATTCTAACGGCAAATGCCTTTACAGCGATCTCGGAGAGATGCTCTTTACGCATAACGGGATAAGCGGTCCTCTGGTGCTCACGCTTTCTTCCATGCTCGCGGATACGATATCGTCGGGCAACAAAGTAGACCTGCAGATCGACTTAAAGCCAGGTCTCGATCCCGCGCAGCTCGATGAGAGACTGCTGAAGGACTTTAACGAAAACATTAACAGGCAGTTTGCCAATTCTTTGGGAAAGCTCCTGCCTTCATCACTGATACCCGTGATCGTCTCACTGTCGGGTATTCCTGCCGACAAACAGGTCAATCTGATCACAAAAGAGGAGCGCAGCGCATTTGCCGCGCTGATCAAAGCGCTGCCGATTTCCGTGCTGAGGCTCGGCTGCTATGATGAGGCGGTGATCACTAAGGGCGGCTTGGATGTGAAACAGATCAATCCTTCAACGATGGAATCAAAGCTGATCGGCGGGCTGTATTTTATCGGCGAGGTGCTCGATGTCGACGCATTTACGGGAGGTTTCAATCTCCAGATAGCCTGGTCGACCGCGCATGCGGCCGCGGAGGCGGTTATAGAGGCGCTCAGCTGACGTCTTTACGTCCGGCAGTTTTTCGGATATACTAATTCAAAATGAAAAAGGAAGGTCACAAAATGAAATTCAATATCGCAATCGACGGCCCCGCAGGAGCGGGAAAGAGCACGATAGCAAAGATGCTTGCGGAAAGGCTCGGATTTGTTTATATCGATACCGG
>JAGCSS010000145.1 GCA_017964055.1 Lachnospiraceae bacterium | reverse complement strand
GAAATTGGTCGCTCCGTCGAGGGAGGCCGATTGCTCGAGCTCATCGGGGATGGAGGTCAGGAAGAAATTCTTCATGATCATCATGTTGTACTCCGAGTAGATCAGCGGAAGGATGAGCACCCAGAAATTATCGATCAGCTTCAACTTGTAATAGAGCAGATATGTAGGAAGCGTGCCCGCCGAAAAATACATGGGCACCATGAGCAGGAACGTGAGCACTGCCCTGCCTCTGAGCCTCTTCCTCGAAAGCGGGTACGCGGCGCAGGTGCACGCGAGCATGCCCAGAGCCGTAAAGAGCACCGTGATCCAGAGCGAGAACCACATCGAATGCAGCAGTTCGCCGTCCTGTACTATCTGTCTGTAAGCCGCGAGCGAGAGCTCTTTGGGCCACAGAAATACCGAGTTTGAAGCAACCATCGCGTTGCTCGATATCGATTTGACGGCCACATGCCAGAAAGGCAGTACGCATGTAAGGCACAGCAGTCCCACGATCAGCATGATCACGAAATCGCTCACCCTGAACCTGATTATCGCCCTGGAGCCGTCCGAAGAGGTCTGTTCTTTTTCAAAAGCTTTGATATCCGACATCTTACGTCCCCCTTACAATAATCCGTTCTCACCGAGTGCCTTCGCTATCCTGTCAGAGATCAGGACAAGGATCAGGCCGATGGTGGACTGGAACAGGTTTGCCGCGGTCGCGAGTGAGAAATGCTGCGACTTCAGACCGAACTGATAAACATAGATCGCCAGCTGATACTGGAAGTCCCTGACAAGCGCATTGTCGAATGCCGTAAGACGTTCAAGGTTCGAGCCCATGATCCTGCCGAGGCTCAAGATCAGCAGCGTAACGATCGTGCTCCTCATGCCGGGAAGCGTGATATGCCACATCCTCTGCCAGCGGTTTGCGCCGTCGATCATCGCCGCTTCGTAGAGCTCGCCGCTGATGCTCGAGATGGCCGCAAGATAAAGGATCGTGCCCCATCCCATCGACTGCCACACCGCTACGAGCAGATATACGGCCGCCCAGTGCCATTTGTCGGTAAGAAAAGGAATGCCGTCCTGTATGAGTCCCCATTTTTCAAGGAGAATGTTCACAAATCCGGACGATGTCCTGAAAAGCGCAAAAGCAACCGAACCGATGACTGCCCACGAAAGGAAATGAGGCAGATAAAGGATAGTCTGGGAAACCTTCTAGAAATGCTTGAACCTGAGCTCATTCAGCATCAGCGCGAGGATGATCGGCATCGGGAAGCCGAGGATCAGGTCGAGCACATTGAATACCATTGAGTTTTTGAGAGCCGACAGGAACTGACTGCTCGAGAAAAGAGTCTTGAAATTCGCAAAGCCTACCCATTTGCTTCCTTCAAAGCCCTTCATGACCTTATAATCGTAGAAGATCATGCGAAGTCCGGGATAAGCCGCATAATTAAATATAAAGACAAGAGCCAGCGGGATTATCAGCAAAAGATAAAGCTGCCAGTCTCTCCTGACCGTCTTTTTCCACGGCATGGTTGTCCGCGGCGCGTTACCTGCTTTTGCCATTTTGCCCCTCCTGCAAAACATTTTTCGCCATTAATTTGATTATAATATGCGTGATATTTTTCTGTCTTGTCACTTTGAGACTTTTCTGTGCAATTTCGACCATAAATTTTCACCGATTTCTTGACCGTTTAAGTCAAAACTTAACCTTTCAAATTATCGTTTGTGCACTTTGACAGTTTCAAACTCTCAGAAATCGTTTTCGTTGTACTAAATATTGTAGTGTTTGCACATCTTTGTTTCACAACTTGCTTTTTCTGAAAATTCGAATTATAATTTAGGTCGAATTTACACATTGCATTTTCTAACATAAAACTGCGAATAAAGCCTTGTACGACAGTGACGTATACGGCAAATAACCGGATGCGGAGAACCGCATCTAAAGAGGAGAATCTTATGGCACGGCAGAAAAACACGGTCATCGAGTACAGAGATTACAATCTCCCCACCTATTTCCCGATATTGCTGCTTACCGGCGAAGTCTGGCGTATCTCGGACATTCCTTCGCAGCGTCTCCATTTCCATAACTGCTTCGAGATAGGCCTGTGCGAGAGCGACGGCGGCTTTATGAAGTTCGGCGAGGAGATGCGCGCGTTCAACGCGGGAGACATCACGCTTGTCGGCAGCAACGTCGTGCATACCACGTACTCTTCTCCCGGAACCGCGAGCAAATGGACTTATATCTTCGTTGATATCGAAGAACTGCTCGCGCCCTATTTCCCGCTGAACCTGTTCCTCGATCCCATCACGCTGAGCGCCATTGCCCGCAGCTATTACACGATACTCCCCGGCAGCGATTACCCTGAGCTTCGCACGCTGCTCAAAGCCGTGGTACATGAGATGCAGGAAAAGAAAGAGAATTATCAGTATTCCGTGCGCGGCCTGTTCTTAAGTTTTCTCGTACATATGACCTCCTTTTACAGGAATCTGGCGAAGCCCGAAGAAAAAACGCAGGCTCCGGGGCATGACAAGCAGCTGGTCATCGCGCCCGCGCTCGACTATATACACACCAACTATATGCAGGATTTCACGATCGACGACCTAGCGGCGGCCTGCGAGATGAGCCCGACTCACTTCAGGCGCATGTTCCAGAGCATCATGGGCACCAATCCGCTCGATTATCTGAACAGTTATCGCATATCAAAGGCATCGGTACTGCTCCGCTCCACCGAGATCCCGGTTCTCGAGATCTCCGAGGATGTAGGCTTCAGGAGTGTTTCCAGCTTCAACCGCCATTTTGCCGATATAACCGGCACCAGCCCGCTCAAATGGCGCAAGCAGATGTCTTTCATCGAGAATAAATCGGTTCTCAAATATACGGGATGGATGGTCCCCGAGAAATAAAACAGGCGCCGCTATGCGGCGCTTTTCAAATGGCTTCGAATATGGTAATTTATTATTGCGTCCGTATCGCGGCTCTGACACAGCGCCTGCGATAATCCAAGCGGATGTCATAAACGGAATATCATGAATTTATATATTTCAGGAATATCGGGCACCGGTATGGGCCCGCTCGCACTCATGGCAAAGGCCGCAGGGCATACGGTTTTCGGCTCGGACCGCGCAAAGGGGGCTATCGCTCCCGAACTGGAGGCCGCAGGGATAGAGTATTTCACGGGAGATCAGGACGGCACTTTTCTGGCCGGTAAAATCCGTAATCCCGGCATAGACTGGTTCATCTACACCTCAGCGCTTCCCGCAGATCACCCGGAACTGCTGCTCGCCAAAGAAAAAGGCATCCGCACATCGAAGCGCGATGAGCTGATCGCGGAGCTGATCGGCGCGCTCGGGCTCAAGATGACTGCGATCGCGGGTACACACGGCAAGACTACGACCACCGCGATGCTGGTCTGGACTGTCCTTAAGCTCACCGATCCGTCCGGTGCTCCGCTGCTGCCCTCATCATATCTGGTCGGTACCACTCTCGGATTTGCGCCTTCGGGCTCATATAAAGAAAACGACCGCTTTTTTATCTACGAAGCGGATGAATATGACCGCAACTTCCTGCATTTTTATCCCTGGCTCGCGCTGATCACCTATGTTTCCTACGATCATCCGGATATCTATCCGACCGAAGCCGACTATAAGGCAGCCTTTGAGCGGTTTGAGTCCCAGAGTGAGAACATACTCTTCGGCACTCCAGAAGCCGCGCCTGCCGATACCGCATTCCTGACAGAAGCCGGCCGGACCTGCGAGACCATCGCATGCACAGATCCCCGCATCACGATCTCGGGCGCCGCACGCAGGGAGGACGCTACGACCGCATTCCGGGCGATAAAAAAGATGCTCGCTGCTCAGCGCGAGCTCTGTCCGGGCGATACCCGGTACGATGTCCCCGACGAGCGTATCATCGATATCCTGAACGCTTTCCCGGGTGTCGGAAGGCGTTTCGAAAAGATTTGTGACGGAGTCTACACCGATTACGCGCACCATCCCGAAGAAGTCGAGACCACAATCGCGATGGCCCGTGAAGAAGCCGAAAAGACAGGCCAAAAAGGCGTAGTCGCTGTATATCAGCCTCATCAGAACACGCGCCAGCACGAGGTGCGTCATCTGTACCCGCATGCCTTTGACGGCGCAGACCGCCTCTACTGGCTCCCCACCTATCTGACCCGCGAGAACGAAGCGCTGGCGGTGCTCACGCCCGAGGATTTCATACGTGATCTAAGCATCAGAGATCGCGCATTTGCCGCTGAGTTAAACGACTCTCTGGCAGAGGAACTCAAAGAGCTGCAGCGCGAAGGTTATCTGATCCTGCTGATGACTGCGGGCCCCGCCGACGGATGGCTGAGGAAGGTATTCTGCTGAACAGACAAAAACTGAAGACACGCCGGCGGCACTGTCCTGCCGGCCGAAAATAAAAACCGCCGCACTGCATCGCAGTACGGCGGTTCTTTTGTCCATAATATGGTTTAAGTATCATCAGTCGCGTGAATACTCGTTGATCAGTTTCAGTTCCTCATCGGTGAACGAAATATTCTCGACCGCTTTGATATTGTCGAGGATCTGCGAAGGCTTTGAAGCTCCCGCCAGAACACTCGTGATAGCATTATCGTGGAGCAGCCATGCCAGCGCCATCTCGGCGAGAGTCTGTCCTCTCGATGCGGCCAGGTCGTTTAACTTCCTGATGCCCTCGAGCTTCTCACCCGTGACATCCGACTCTCTCAGGAAACGTCCGTCGGTCTTTATCCTGCTGTCGGCAGGTATGCCGTTAAGATACTTGTCCGTAAGTCTGCCCTGTGCCAGAGGCGAGAAGCAGATGATACCCTTCCCGAGTCTCTCGGAAGTGTCCTTAAGTCCGTTGTTCTCAACGGTCCTGTTCAGGATGTTGTAGCAGTTCTGATTGATGATGAACGGAACATGCAGCTCATCAAGGATCGCCGAAGCCTTCTCAAGAGTAGGGCCGTCATAGTTCGAAAGTCCGACATACAGCGCCTTTCCGCTGCTGACTGCCGATGCGAGAGCTCCCATCGTCTCCTCGAGGGGAGTGTTCGGGTCGGGCCTGTGATGATAAAAGATATCGACATAGTCCAGTCCCAGGCGCTTCAGCGAAGCGTCAAGGCTCGCGAGCAGATACTTTCTGCTGCCCCAATCGCCGTAAGGGCCCTCCCACATGCCGTAACCGGCCTTGGTCGAGATGATCATCTCATCCCTGTAGGGCGCGAAATGCTCCTTAAGTATCAGTCCGAAATTCTTCTCGGCGCTGCCCGGCTTCGGTCCGTAGTTGTTCGCGAGGTCGAAGTGCGTGATACCGTTGTCAAAAGCGGTAAAGCACATCTCCTCCATATTGGCGTAATTGCCGGTGTCACCGAAATTATGCCAGAGTCCGAACGAAACCGCGGGGAGCATCAGACCGCTCTTTCCGCATCTGTTGTAAACCATTTTCTCGTAGCGTTTCTCGTCTGCGATATACATCATACGTCCTCCTAATAGTAGTCCTGCGCGGTATGTGACCGGCGAAACAGTCACATCCCTTACGCGCACCTCCGTCACAGGATACAGCCCTCTGACGGAAACTGCTTAGGTACCATTAAAAGACAATGCGCGGCGCAAGTCAACTAAAAAAATGATAAACAGCAGCCGGCCGACTCCCGGATCATATCTTAAAATCGTCCTCGGGATAGTGATAAACCCTGTCGGAAAGGACATCGCAGACAGGCACCTGCTCACGGTTGACCTCGGGAACCATGTTCTCAAATATCGCTCTGCCGTTCTCCTGTGTATCGGGCACAATGATCACCTCATGCACGGAGCTGGGCAGTATGAAAAAGCCCGAGCCGAGCTTCTCCCTGATCTGCTCGAGAAGATTCTCATACAACAGGCATGCCGCGCCGTTGATACGGTTGGGAGTCGTAAGGACATAGACCGAGTTGCCCTTTTTCGGGGAACTGTCGCTCTCGAGGGAATCTATGATATCCCTGATGACCTCCCTGTCATGCGCCGTGCCGGAGCACATATCAGTCTCATCGAGCAGTATCTCAGCCAGCAGGCAGAAGATATTTTTAAAGGAATGCGGCATGATATAGGGCGCATTTTCAAAAGCACAGCGCTTTAGATCATCCACTCCGACTCCCCAGTTCGCGCAGTGCTCGTTCGTGATGCGTATGGTACCCATGCCGCACTTGTCCACCTTGACCAGACAGCAGAATATCACCGCAAGGTCCAGATATCTGATATGCGGGGTGTCCTCGAGCAGGGCCTTATTCATCTCATAGTTTATCAGTTTGAATACGATCCTGTTTTTCATCGTCGCAAACGAGAAATCTCCGACGACATCATCGTCAACATCCTTCATGCAGCTGCGATACTGCTCGAGGATCCGGTCCGCGATAACGTCCGAAGGCATGCCCTCTCTGTAATCGTCGTAGTAATCGTTGAGATAAAAGCTGGGGGACACCACTCTGCCCGACTGGAGAATGGTCACGGAATCAAGAGTAACCGAATTGTTTTTAAGAATGCGTCTTCCGGAGACCTGAAAGGCCGGTCCGGCTTTCTCGGCGACGCGCTCCGTGATGCAGGCCACGAAATCCCTGTAATCGTCACTTTCGAACCTCTCTACCGACTCGTCGCACTCGGCTACAATGCAAGGCGAGCCGTGGTCCACGTCACAGTACTTCCCAACCACATCATTTTCAAGAATAAAAATATCATTATTGTACATATCGCTCCCATCCGGCCTTTTAGGCCTGTCAGATCGAAGAGCAATATATAATCCTGTCAGTAAAATCTTAACATGACGGAGCCTGCATTTCCAGCATTATTTTTCCGATTGAAACAGGAATTTTGCAGGCTTTTGAGGCTTTCCGGACCCATCTGCGGGGCAGTTGGTCGGACTGATTCCGATTTTTGCATTCGCCGAGTTTTTGCTTGACTTTTGTCCGGTGCGAGTGCATAATATCTTTGTTTGGTTAACAGCCAATCGAGGTGTGGCTCAGTTTGGTAGAGCGCTACGTTCGGGACGTAGAGGCCGCGTGTTCGAATCACGTCACCTCGATGCTTTATTTTCAAGGGTTTCGGAAATTCCGGGACCTTGTTTTTTTACCCATTTTTCTATTTGTTTTTCTAATGAACCGCTCTTTCCGCCCGCAGGAGCATCATATATGTTCCGACGCATACTTTATGATATAATCCTCGAGTATCGCGGCGGACGCATTGCCCAGCGCCTCATTTCTGATCACGGATACCCTTCTCTGCGGCAGCGGGTCTACGGTCTGTACGGCAAAGATGTCTCCGTTCATTATCGCTTTGGCGGCCAGCTGTGCGGGCACGCATCCGATACCCATATTGTTTTTTACAAAGGCCAGCGCCTGATCGTAGTTCGGCACTTCGATATCCACATGATAATCACATCCGTTTATTGCGCTGAAATGATCATACAGTGCAAAAGTTTCAGTATTTGCCGCAAACCCGATGACCGGAAATCCCGATAAAAACTCCACCGAAGCCGGCCCTTTAAAAGCATCTCTGTATTTATTCCCCGCAATAACGGTATCCCGGAACTTTAAAATGATACGCTCCTTTGACTCGCCGATATGCTGATGGTCCGAAGAAGTGATTATCGCCGTATCGATAGCGCCCTTGCTCACATCATCGATCAGTTCCGGCGTAGGTTTGCAGACGATCTTCAGATGAGTCTGCGGGTAATCCCGTTCATATGCTCCGATAGACGGGATAATAATGGAATTGATCAAATTATAAGGCGCCGCGATCGTGAATCCTATGGATATCTTCCTCTCTCCCTTGCTCGTCTCTTCATTGATCTTTGACTCACCGATGTCTATCTGACGGAATGCCTCTTTGATATGCATGAAAAGCGTCTCACCCTGCTTGGTGAGTAAAACGCCCGAATTCGTCCGCACGAACAGCTCGCAGCCCAGACTGCTCTCCAGCTTTTTTATGGTCCTGGTGACATTGGGCTGCCCTGTCGACAATACCTTTGCCGCCTGGCTGATATTGAGATATCTGGCCACATAATAGAATACTTTGTAATACTCAAATGAATTGTTCAACTCGTTATGCCTTTCTGATATATCGATATTAATAAATAGAATTATTCATATGTCCACTAATCATGTATAATTAGGACAAATATAAGATTTCAAAGAGATTATATCACATTTTCTTTTTTAAATCATCCACTATTGCAATATTTCTAGGAGAACGGAGGTATTTTTATGAACGGAAAGAAAAAACTAACGCTTACCATGGTCCTTCTGCTGATAGGATTCATACCCGTATTGCTGGCAGGCATCATATCCTGCATAGCAACTGCCGTTACCGTTTCCGGTAATCTGGAAGATGCCACTTACCAGAAGCTCAAAGTCGTTTCCGACGCCCTGAGGAAATATTATCAGTACGATCTGGATCACGGCAATGAGATCGCGTATGAGCATGATTATGTAGACATGCTGAAGAGCGATGATATCGAAATGACCATCTTCATCGGCGATACCCGATACATGACCTCCACCGTTAAGGAAAACGGTGAGCGAAACGAGGGAACCAAGATGGATTCCGCGATCTGGGCAAGAGTCAGCAAGGGCGAGACCGTCACCGCCGGCGGTGTCAAGGTCGGAAACGAAAGGTATTACGTTTATTACATGCCCCTTTATGACGGCTCTCACAAAGTAGTCGGCGCCGCCTGGGCAGGTCAGCCCCAGTCCCATGTCAAGGCAAACATTCGCAGCGTGCTGATAATCCTCATCCTGATCATCGTGGCCGCAATAGTTATTTTTGCCGGAATTATCTACTACATCTCAAAGAAGGTTTCGTCCTCTATCGCAGTTGTCATTTCCGATGTCGACAAACTCGCGGGCGGTGATCTTACATCGGATACCAGATCGGCTTCGGCGATTAAGGATATCGACGATATCGGAGGCAATGTATTCGGTCTTCGCGAAAAGCTGAAGGAGATCGTCGGCGCTGCCAAGGAAGCATCCGCCACGACCGGCACCAAGGCAAAGGAGCTCGCGGACACATCGTCACAGATCAGCGACACTTCCGATTCCGTATCGAATGCGGTTCAGGAACTGGCTAAGGGCGCTACCGATCAGGCAGGCACCGTACAGTCCGCCACCGAGAACCTTATCGAGCTGTCCAATGCGATACAGACCGTTGCCGACAGCGCGGACCAGCTCGCTTCCACAGCCACTGAAATGAACGAAGCCTCCAAACAGAGCGCGGATGCACTGCAGTCGCTTTCGAGAAGCATGGATACCATGAGTGGTTCGGTAACCGATATTTCCGAAACAATGACTGCCACAAACGACGCCGTACAGAGCGTTAACGAAAAAGTTGACGGTATCACCAGCATAGCTTCACAGACCAACCTCCTCGCACTGAACGCTTCCATCGAAGCAGCAAGGGCAGGCGAAGCGGGCCGCGGCTTCGCGGTAGTTGCGGAAGAGATCGGAAAGCTTGCCACCGAGTCGGCACAGACAGCTCAGGAGATCCGCAACGAGATGTCGGCCCTCTTAAAGTACTCACAGGAAGCACTTGAGAAAACCAACGAGATCACCGAGATCAAGGGCAACGCCGATTCCGTCCTTCAGGATACGACCGAAAGGATCAACGACCTTATCGCCAACGTAAGCTCCACCGTAGACGGAATAAGCCTTATCTCCGATCTTACCAAGACATGCAACACATCCAAGGATCAGATCGTTGACGCCATGAGTTCGCTCTCTGCGATCTCAGAGGAAAATGCGGCTTCTACCGAGGAAACCGGAGCTTCCATGGAAGAGCTCAACGCAACGGTCAACGGACTGGCCGAGGCCGCCGGCAGCCTTAACGAAGTTGCCGAAAAACTCGACAATGAGCTCGGATTCTTCAAACTTTGACGACTTCCGGAGTTAAATCATCCGTCTTCCTATTTTTCAAGAGCCGCCTTCGCTCAACAGCGAAGGCGGCTCTTAGTTTATCATATGGTTACCGGCCGAAGTGACGGTTCGGGCGGCGACGAGTAAAACTTCATTGAGTGATGATAAAGGTCGTGATCGAGCTGCCCTTAATATCTGACTCAAACTTAGTACCGTCAGCATTTACACTTATATTGACCGATTCCGAAACGTCCGCCCAGTTCTCGCCGTCAGCCATGGTCCCGCTCGTTCGGATGGCAGTGATCTTCATGGATTCATCAGTTTTGCCGAGATCCGACAGGTCAAACTCCCATCTTAAGTCATCCTCTTTTGTATTCATCGCAACGATGACGATGCTCTGATCCGCAGGGTTGAATGCCGCTACGGTGTTATCTCCCGAATCGACGAGGCAGTATCCGGGGCGGATGTACCTCGAAAACTGTCCGAAGGCGTAGTATTTCTTGCCCAGCAGCAGT
>JAGCSS010000144.1 GCA_017964055.1 Lachnospiraceae bacterium | reverse complement strand
GGGAGACCGAAGAAGAGTTTGTATCGGGATTTCTCGGCAGTCTGGCTGAGGAGTCGGCTGCGCAGAATATCGAGGCCGACGTTACTCTGAGCGAGAATGCTGCGGAGAGACGTGCCGAGGCGGGCGCAGATGCGGCTCATAATGAAGGCAGTGACGGAAAGGCAGCAGATAAGGGTTCCAAGAGCAATGATCCCGGCAAGCTGGCCGGTAAGGGCACTGACAAAAAGTCTGCGGGCAAAGAGCCGTTCAAGGGCCGTGAGGGCGGTAAAGGCGCTTACGACAAATTCAGATCCGGCTTCAGGAAAAAGATCGTTTCCGACGATCCCGACGTATTTTACGGGCGCGAATGTGAGGGTGATCCGATCAGGATCGCCGATATCGGCAGCGAGCCCGGCGAGGTGGTCGTACAGGGCATGGTACTGCGCTATGAGGACCGTGAGACCAAGACCGGCAAGCTCATGGTCACGATCAGCATCACAGATTTTACCGATACGATCGGAGCCAAGCTGTTCCTGTCAGACGATGATAAAGAGAGCGTTCCGAAGCTTATCAAAGAGGGCAGCTTCATAAAGGTCAAAGGTACGGCCAATGTCGATTCGTGGCCCAAGGATCCCTGGTACGGCGATATGGTCATCGACCGCATCTGGGGCATCAAGAATATATCCGATTTCAGGGTAAAGAGGATGGACACCGCGCCGGTCAAGCGCATAGAACTCCACGCCCATACGAACATGAGCGATATGGACGGAGTCATCGATGCGGGTGACCTTGTTAAGACCGCGTTTAAATGGGGGCACAAGGGCGTCGCGATCACCGACCACGGCGTAGTGCAGTCATTCCCCGTGGCGTATCATTGGCTGACCTACCCCAAGAATTTCAAGACTCCCGAAGAGCAGCAGCGCGCAAAGGAGTTTAAGATCATATACGGCTGTGAGGGCTATATCGTCGACGACGAGGTCGATTCGGTCACCTACAAGAACAAGACCTATTCAAAGGGTCCCGACGGCAGGTATTCGGTCGAGGATATAAGAAAGATGCCGTCTCACCATATCATTCTGCTTTGCAAAAATGACGTGGGCAGAATAAATCTCTACAGACTGGTTTCCGAAGCGCATCTGACATATTTCGGCAGATGGCCGAGGATCCCGAAGAGCCTTCTGCGTAAATACAGAGAGGGCATAATCGTGGGCTCCGCATGTGAGGCCGGAGAGCTCTACCGCGCGATCGTCCATGACGCGCCCGAAGAAGAGATTGCCAGGATCGCTTCTTTCTATGACTATTATGAGATACAGCAGATAGGCAACAACGCGTTCATGCTCCTGGATGAGGATTTCCCGAACATCGAGAGCGAGGCGGATCTTAAGCGTGTGAACAAGCGCATTTCCGAGCTGGCCGACAAAGACGGCAAGCTCTGTGTTGCTACCTGTGACGTACATTACCTAAATCCCGAGGATGAGGTCTACCGCCGGATCATCATGTCCGCAAAGGGCTTTAAAGACGCGGACAAGCAGGCGCCCCTGTATCTGCACACTACCGAAGAGATGCTCGAGGAATGCGCGTTCCTCGGCAAGGAAAAGGCTTATGAGGTAGTGGTCGAGAATCCGAACAAGATATTCGACATGATCGACTATATCACGCCGGTACGCCCCGATAAGGCGCCTCCTGTGATCGAGGATTCGGATAAGACCCTTCGCCAGATATGCGAGAGAAGGGCACATGAGCTGTATGGTCCGGAGCTGCCCAAACCCGTCAGCGACAGGCTTGAGCATGAGCTGAAATCGATCATCAAAAACGGATTCGCGGTTATGTACATCATCGCACAGAAGCTCGTATGGAAGTCCAACGAGGACGGATATCTTGTAGGTTCGCGAGGTTCCGTAGGTTCGTCGTTCGCGGCGACTATGTCCGGTATCACCGAGATCAATCCGCTGCCGCCGCATTATTACTGCAAAAAGTGCCATTACAGCGATTTCGATTCGGATGTCTGCAAGGAATACGAAGCAAAGTCGGGATGCGATATGCCCGACGCGGTCTGCCCCGTATGCGGTGAGCCGCTGACGAAGGAAGGTCATAATATCCCGTTCGAGACATTCCTCGGATTCTACGGAGATAAGGAGCCCGATATCGACCTGAATTTCTCGGGTGAGTATCAGTCAAAGGCTCACGACTATACCGAAGTTATATTCGGCTACGGACAGACCTTCCGTGCCGGGACCATCGGCGCGCTCGCGGATAAGACCGCGTTCGGCTATGTATCGAAATACGATGAGGAACACGGGATAAAGCACCGTGTCGTTGAAAAGGAGAGGATCGCGAACGGCTGTGTCGGCGTACGCCGTACTACAGGTCAGCATCCTGGCGGCATAGTCGTTCTTCCCGTGGGAGAGAATATTTATTCGTTTACGCCGGTCCAGCATCCAGCCAACGACATGGAGACGCTGACCGTCACGACACATTTCGACTACCATTCGATCGACCATAACCTGCTGAAGCTCGATATCCTCGGACACGATGATCCGACGATGATACGTATGCTCGAGGACCTGACAGGACTGGACGCAAAGACCATACCCATGGATGAACCCGGTGTCATATCGCTGTTTAAATCATGCGATGCGCTCGGAGTCAAGCCCGCGGATATCGATGACGTGGAGCTCGGCAGTCTCGGACTCCCTGAGCTCGGTACAGATTTCGTTATGCAGATGCTTAAGGATACGAAGCCGTCCTGCTTCTCGGACATGGTAAAGATCGCGGGTCTGTCACACGGCACCGACGTATGGCTGAACAACGCGCAGTACTATATCCAGAACGGAGACTGTACTCTGTCCACCGCGATATGTACGCGTGACGATATCATGATCTATCTGATATCGAAGGGGCTGGAGCCGGGTCTTGCGTTCAAGACGATGGAGTCTGTCCGCAAGGGCAGGGGCCTTAACCCCGATATGGAGCAGGCGATGATCGACCACGAGGTACCGCAGTGGTACATCGATTCCTGCAAAAAGATCAAATACATGTTCCCGAAGGCGCATGCCTGCGCGTACATGATGATGGCATTCCGCATTGCGTACTTTAAGATATACTATCCGCTGGCATACTATGCGGCTTATTTCAGCATAAGAGCGGCCGATTTCGATTACGCGAAGATGTGCAAGGGTAAAGAGCATCTGATCGAATGCATGAAGGCTCTGAAGCGCAAAAAGGCAGAGGGCACGATCTCAGCAAAGGAAGAGGGCGAGTACGACGATATGCGCTCGGTACTCGAGTTCTACGCGAGAGGTCTTAAGTTCACGCCGATCAATATCTACACGGCCAAGGCGCGCCATTTCCAGATAGTGGACGGCATGCTGATGCCTTCGCTCAGCTCGATAGCGGGACTCGGCGAAAAGGTTGCTGAGCAGATCTGCGATGTAGCGGCTAGGACGAAATTCACGTCCAGAGAAGATTTCAAGAAACGCTGCAACGTGGGTGACACCGTGCTGCAGACGATGAAGGAAATGAATCTGCT
>JAGCSS010000143.1 GCA_017964055.1 Lachnospiraceae bacterium | reverse complement strand
GCAGTGATGTCTCGAACAACGACGGTGGTGAAAATGCGGTATCAGACAATACGGGAACAGACAGCACAGATTCCGGTAAAACAGCTGCAGGCGCAGGAACTATCGGAGATTCAGCTACAGACATAGGCGGAGCGGGAAAGACCGATTACTCGGGGTATTCGGAGCTGTTCTCGATGTATGCGTCATCTCTGGCGGAAAGCGTTTCGGTGGAAAGTGTCGATCTGCCCGCATCGGAGTCCGAGCTCTCACTGCAGCTGGCGAAAGAAGCACTTACACTTTGCTCCGGAGGAACTATGATCGGACAGGCCGGAGTTTTCATGAATTCCGGATTTGAGGTTCTGATGCAGGCCGGATACGACAAGGCAACCGACGATATTTCGCATACCTGCGCGTTTTCGGTCGGCAGGAAGGATATCGAATACAACGGACAGAGCAGGGAACTGCTGGTGGTTGCGATCAGAGGTACCAGCGGCAGCGAGTGGTTTTCCAATTTCGACTATGCCGATTCACATACGGACAGTTCCAGGTTTGCGGAGAATTTCCTTCAGGCGGCGCAGGCGATAAA
This sequence comes from Lachnospiraceae bacterium, assembly GCA_017964055.1. Classification (GTDB taxonomy): domain Bacteria; phylum Bacillota; class Clostridia; order Lachnospirales; family Lachnospiraceae; genus RUG11977. The sequence goes on along the minus strand of JAGCSS010000143.1, from coordinate 2,535 downwards.
CCTTAAGCTGGTGCCTGTTCTGGCGGCGCATCCCGACGCATTGATCCTCGTCTGCGGTCACAGCCGCGGCGCGGCAGCGGCCAATCTGCTAGGCATGACGCTCGACGATCTGTACGGTCCCGAAGGCATTTTCGTATATACATTCGCTACGCCGAACACCTATCGCGGAACCGACGACCTGACCGGGAAATATACCAATATCTTTAACTTCATCAATCCTGCCGATGTGGTCACGGAGCTGCCTTTAAAGGCGATGGGCTATCACCATATCGGCACCGATATCGTGCTTCCGGCCGAGCCCGATGCGGCTCAGCGTGTAGCCGAGGCCATGGTTGTGATGTCGCAGATGTCGCCCTCGATCAAGGCTTATTACGAGGACCGCTATTCCCTGACAGGAAAGGATTCGACGGACAACAGTTATACCGCGTACGAGATCATGCAGGCGATGGCATCGTCCCTTACGGGTCTCAGATCCGACATCAACGGCGGGATCAATATGGCGGATATCTACAGCATCATGGATGCTTCGCCGACTTCGGGATCGAGCGCATTCGCGCCTCTTGTGGAGTTGCTCTCGAGGATCATCGGAAGGGACGGCTCCTACGGAGTCAAGATATTCATGCAGCATATGCCGGCCACATATACTGCGCTCATCGACGCATACGAGCAGCTCATGGCGGCATACGGCGGCATGGGTTTCCCGGATGGAGGCATGAACTTCCCTGACGGTGGTATGGGATTCCCCGACGGAGGGATGAGCTTCCCTGACGGGGGTATAAATTTCCCTGACGGCAGCGGCATGAGTTTTCCCGACGGCAGTTGGGGCGGAGAATGAGTATAGCCCGCAAAAACAGCAATATTCGCGATTAGTTAAGTGAAAAATGAAGTGGAAAAGCCGTTTTTTATATGCTATACTAGCCACGAATCAGAAGTAAGGCTGCGTGACAGCCAAATATAAGAGGAAAGGATACTATTATGAGCAATATCGATCAAATGTCAGCAAACGCGATCCGCGTGCTCGCTGCAGACGCCATTCAGAAGGCAAAATCGGGACATCCCGGACTTCCTTTAGGCTGTGCGGATATCGCATATGTTCTCTGGGGAAAGGAAATGAATCATAACCCGAAGAATCCCAATTGGAGGAACAGAGACCGCTTTATTCTTTCCGGCGGACACGGTTCCATGCTTCTTTACTCACTGCTTCATCTGTTCGGCTACGGCCTCACCAAAGAGGACCTTATGCAGTTCAGACAGCTCGATTCAAAGACACCCGGACATCCCGAGTACAGACATACCGCAGGTATCGAAGCTACCACGGGACCTCTCGGACAGGGTATGGCTATGGCTGTAGGTATGGCTATGGCAGAAAAGCATATGGCCGCAAAGTACAACAAAGAGGGCTATCCTGTATTCAGCCACTATGTTTACGCGCTCGGCGGCGACGGCTGCATGATGGAGGGCATTTCGCATGAGTGCTTCTCTCTGGCCGGCACACTCAAGCTTGACAATCTCATCGTTATTTACGATTCAAATAAGATCTCGATCGAGGGCTCGACAGACATCGCGTTTACCGAGGATGTCGTTAAGAGATTCGATGCGTACGGATTCCAGACTATCGTTGTAGAAAACGGACATGATATGGATTCGATAGCCAAGGCGATCGAGTCTGCAAAGGCAGATACATCCCGTCCTTCGCTGATCCTGTGCAAGACCAAGATCGGCCGCGGCTGCCCCGCAAAGGAAGGCACCGCAAAGGCGCACGGCGAGCCTTTGGGAGACGAGAACGTACTCGCTCTTAAGGAAAACATCGGCTGGCCTTCTATGGAACCGTTCTTTGTTCCTGACGAGGTTTATTCAAATTACAAGACTCTTGCGGCAAAGGGCGAAGCAGCCGAGGACGCATGGAACAGGATGTTTGCGGACTATAAGGCAAAGTTCCCCGAGCTTGCGAAGCAGATCGAGGCTGATTTCGATCTCGACATCGCAAAGGGTCTTATCGACAATGCAGATTACTGGACCTTCGAGGACAAGCCCGAGGCTACGAGAAAGCTCTCCGGCATGGCGCTCAACAGGATCAAGGACTATGTTCCCGGACTGTTCGTCGGCTCGGCAGACCTCTCGCCTTCGAACATCTCCGACATGAAGGAAGTTCCCTATTTCTCGGCAGAGGACGGCACCGGACGCAATGTGCATTTCGGCGTAAGAGAGCAGGGCATGACCGCCATCGCGAACGGCATCACACTGTACGGACTGCGCGGATATGCCGCTACATTCTTCGTATTCAGTGATTATACAAAGCCTATGCTCAGACTTTCCTCGATCATGAGGATCCCTACCACGATGATATTCTCGCACGACAGCATCGGCGTAGGCGAGGACGGCCCCACACATGAGCCCGTTGAGCAGACCGCTATGCTCCGTTCGCTTCCGAACTTCCATATGTTCAGACCCGCGGACGCTACGGAGACACTGGCTGCGGGGTACAGTTCGGTTACTTCGAAGGAGACTCATACCGCCATCGTTACGACCCGTCAG
>JAGCSS010000142.1 GCA_017964055.1 Lachnospiraceae bacterium | reverse complement strand
TCACGACTATCCCGTCCGGAACCGCAAACTCCAACTCCACCTCCGCAGCCTCCGCCATGATGCCCGCGGACTCGTTGATCTGGTCGACCATATCCTTCAAGACGACCTTCTCCGAACGCAGCTCGAGAGTCCCGGCTTCGAGCTGGGCAAGTGTCAAAAGGCTCCTGATCAGCCATGTCATGCGCTCCGTCTGATTATCAATATTCATTGCATATTCAAGACGTCTCTCCTCGGCGAGGTCCGGCTGCATGAGCAGATCGGTCATTATCTGTATCGCCGTGAGCGGTGTCTTGAACTGATGGGAAATGTCAGCCATCATGTCCGACATGTATTTCTTCTGCTTCAGCTCCGTTGAATACTCTTCCCGAAGAAGAGTCACTACTTTATATATCTCGCTCTGCAGGATGCCGAACCTGCTCTCCGATACTTCCTCAAGCTTCGGCAGCTCGGCGTTGTCAAGAACCTTCGTGATATACTCCGTCAGCTCCGTGATACGCTTTTTTACGCGCCTTTCCCTGATCCAAAAAGCCGTGAGCAGCCCGATCAGGCAGACCGCCAATACCGCACAAACTATTCCCATAACGATCCTTCCAAGTAACCCGCGATCCGCGTATTGCGGTTCAATCCATCCTGTATCCGATGCCCCTGACCGTATCGATCACGGGCGCGTCGCCGTCTTCCTCGAGCTTTTTGCGCAGTCTGCGCACATATACCGTCAGCGTATTGTCATTTACAAAATCGCCCGATTCGTCCCACATATCGTTCAGCAGCTGCCTGCGTGTCAGAAGCCGGCCTCTGTTGCGGACAAATGTCAGGAGCAGCCTGTATTCGGCCGAGGTGAGCATGATCTCCTCACCGTCACGCATCACCCTGCCGCTCAGCGGATTGAGCTCGTTTCGGCCTATCGTGATGATGTCCGCGCCGGCAGCTCCCGCGACAGTCCCGCAGGCAGTTCCCGCAGCAGAACTTCCGGCATTCAGACCGCCCGCTGATACAGCTGAAGTATCACCCGAGGCGGGTCCGTCAGGATCGGCTCCGCTCCTTCGAAGCACAGCCTTTATCCTCGCAGTCAGTTCCCTGATCCTGAAAGGTTTCGCGATGTAATCGTCCGCGCCCTGCTCGAGCGCGAGCACCGTATGTACCTCGTCATCACACGCAGTAAGGAACAGGATGGGTATCCTGCTCCTTTCGCGTATCGCTTTGCATATAGTATATCCGTCGCCGTCCGGCAGCATCACGTCGAGAAGGCACACGTCAAAATCCATGCCCCCTGCGACCTTTGCCAGCGCGTCGGCCATATTCATGAATGCTTCAACCTCGAAGCCCTCCTGCGTCAGCGCTATCTTCAGGCCTTCGATTATTATCGGATCGTCCTCAACCAGAAATACTCTCATCCCTGATCCTTTCCATTATGCTCGTTTTGTCTCTGCCGTAGCAGATCATCGTCATCACCGTGAGCAATACGATCTCCAGTACACAGACACCTATTATTATGACATAAGGAAAGCTGAATGTCATCCTTCCGATCATATGCTCAGCCATTTTGTGCAGGAAGAATACGAATACCGCGCTGATGAGCGCCGACCACCCGAGCGATCCGGCAAAAAGCTTCGCGTTCTCCAGATGCAGCATCCGGGTCATCTGCGACTGCGTCATGCCTACGGATCTGAGGACTGCGAGTTCTCCTCTGCGCTCTATGCATCTGCCCATAACGGAGTTATACAGGTTCAGCGTGCAGATCGCCATGATCAGCAGGATAAAGCATACCGAGACTATCCTGAGTATCTTGGCTATGACACCCTTGAAGCTCGAAATACCGAACATCAATGCCGCGGGGAAATATATCGGATCTTCGGGATCACTGTTCGAATCCAGGACCTTCATGGCGTCGCAGTCATCATCCGTAACATTGAACAGCAGCGCTGTGTAGTAAAAATAAAACTTATCGAGCTCTTCCTCTTCGGCACCGAGCAGCTTAAGCGCCGAGGGCATCGTGGTTATAGCCCAGAGTTCGCCGTCATCGACCTTATAGAGGCTTGCGAGATCCTCTTCGCTTACATATCCGGCAAACACTGCCTCTCCCGAAAAGAGTTCGTTAGACTCATCGGGATTGTGACTGTAACTGTCTATCTCAAGAGTCTCGCCGACTTTGACATTTACGGGATCCTTCAGGCTGTAGATCGCGTAATCCGCCTGCGCGGCATCCCTGAACCCATATCTGTAACTGTCCGTAGTGATCGTTGCCTTGTCATACATGAGCAAGGAAGGTGTTTCACGGTTCGTGACAATGCTCATGTCGGCACCGGCCTTCTTTGCGAGTTCGAGATACTCCTCATCCGTCAGTATGAGCATCCAAAGGGAGCAGTCCATCTCATCACCGTAAAGGTAACTTGCCTCTTCCTCCGAAACGCCGTCGGGCCTGAACTTTGCGACGATCTCCTTTACACCTTTGATATACTCATCCGAAAGGTATTTTTTCCTGACTGAGATAGCGCCCAGAACTCTGCTCTCCTTTGCTTTTGTCACATCCTTCGAACCCAGCAGATAATCCTTCATATAGCTGTATTTTTCCGCGTCGGATGTTGTGATCGCATACTCGTAGCCCTCATAGTCCTTACCGAGCGAGTATGTGCTGTCGGAGGACTTCAGCTCGAGTATATCGTTGATCGTTCTGACGCCGAAGCTCACGATCAGGGTCAGCGAAACAAATATCACCATGCTGCGGATGATGCCGCGGCTTAAGAATCTGCTGCGCTTAACCGATGCATCCGAAAGCAGGTTTAAACATTTTCCTCTCTTCAGCATTCTCGCGGAAGCGGCGCCCATCAGCCTGTTGTGCCTGAACTTTTTCCCGACCGTACTCTCGTTGCCTCTAATGCTGCTGATCGCGCCGGTCTTTCCGATCCTTCTCGCAGGGATCAGCGCCGATACCCATACAGCCGCGATCGAGAACAGGACGATCATCAGT
>JAGCSS010000141.1 GCA_017964055.1 Lachnospiraceae bacterium | reverse complement strand
TCACGGATCTGCTCCATGGGAAGGAAGGTGAGCATCTTGATGCACTTATCGACATCGGCATCGCCGATATTTCTCCAGTACTGGTAGAACTCGAAAGGCGTGGTCTTGTTGGGATCGAGCCATACCGCGTTGCCGGCCGTCTTACCCATCTTGTTGCCGTTCGAATCGGTGAGCAGCGTAATAGTCATCGCATGAGCGTCCTTGCCGAGCTTTCTGCGGATCAGCTCGGTGCCGCCGAGCATATTGCTCCACTGGTCGTCGCCGCCGAACTCGAGGTTGCAGTTGTACTTCTGGAACATGTAATAGAAATCATAGCTCTGCATGATCATGTAGTTGAACTCAAGGAAGGACAGGCCCTTCTCCATGCGCTGCTTGTAGCACTCGGCTCTGAGCATGTTGTTTACCGAGAAGCATGCGCCCACTTCGCGTAAGAGCTCGATGTAGTTCAGGTTCATCAGCCAGTCGGCATTGTTGACCATGATGGCCTTGTCATCCGAGAAATCGATGAACTTCTCCATCTGGCGCTTAAAGCACTCCGCGTTGTGGTCAATGTCCTCGCGGGTCAGCATCTTTCTCATGTCGCTGCGGCCCGAAGGGTCACCGATCATCGTGGTGCCGCCGCCGATCAGCGCGATAGGTCTGTTGCCTGCCTGCTGCAGTCTCTTCATGAGCGTAAGCGCCATGAAATGACCTGCCGTAAGGCTGTCCGCGGTACAGTCGAATCCGATGTAGAAAGTCGCCTTTCCGTTGTTTACCAGGTCTCTGATCTGCGCTTCATCCGTAGTCTGCGCGATCAGGCCTCTCTCCTGCAGTTCTTCAAAAATTCCCATGTTTTCCTCCATTTCTCTGAAACGGCATATCAAACCGTTTCCGCTTGCCGAATGATCACGGCATATAATTGACTAAGTGGGTCGGGAACCGTCCGTTCATGTACGAACAGTGCACATATGAAGAAAGTCCCCTGCCCACAAGGGACAGAGGACGATAATATCGTGGTACCACCTCTATTCAGACAAGCCTCGCAGCTTATCCCTTACGATGTGCAATCACACACCCAGCGCGATATCGGGCGCACCCGTCTGTCCCTACTTTTGTCTGTAAAACAGACTGTTCGGGAAGCAGCTCCGGAACGTATTCATCTTACCGCTCCCATGTCCTCACACCGACCGGACACTCTCTGAAGGTCACCGCATAAGACTACTCTTTTCCATCTCAGCCTTATCATTTGATGTCGCCTATTATAAATAACCTTACTCAAAAATGCAAGCCTTTTTTCTTGCCGCATACTTTCAGCTCCCCGACTCGTAGAAGGAGGGATTGAGCGAGCCTCTTTTGCGAGCGATGCTTGCAGGATTTGCCCGCAAATCCTGCAAGATACTGTAAGCGAAGCATACTTTCAAATCTCCGACTCTCGAGAAGGAGGGATTGAGCGAGCCTTGGCGAGCGATGCTTACAGAATTCACGAAGGGAATTCTGTAAGATGTGGCATGCGCAGCATGCCTTCAAAGACCGACTCTCCGCTCATCAAAATTACCATGGTCAAACCATGGTTCTTTTGATGAGCGGAGAAGGACGGATTTGTACCCTCGCGCCGCGCAAACGACCTACACCCTTAGCAGGGGCGCCTCTTCGGCCTCTTGAGTACTTCTCCGAGTGTCGAACTTATATGTTCGATATTTAATTGCGGCAGGCGGAATGCTCCGCACTTAACCAACAAAAGTGAGTATATCAAAAGCGAAAATCTTTGTCAAGAAGATTATTCGCTTTTGATATCCCTCGTGCTTTAGTAATGATTTAGAACAGATCTCCGAGCGATCCGATCAGACCCTTAAGAGTTTCACTCTCTGATATGGCATCATAGAGGGCCTCATAGATATCGTTGAACTCCTCCTTCAGATCGGACGCATCTGCCTTGTCGATGCTGAACTCGGTGCCCTTCATGCTCTCCATGTCAGCCTTTGTGGAAATAGTGATCTCGAGCTTGTCGACAGGGATCGTGGTGCCTGCGGCACTGACCTCCTTTACGGAAAGTGTAGCCGATGATCTGCTGCACTCGAGCGTGCCCTTCAGTGTGAACAGATCCGAGAATCCGCCGTACCAGTAGCTGTACTGCTGCAGGTTGACCTCGAGCTTGCCCGACTTTTTGTCGTAGGAATAGCTCATCGAGAACTCTTCGGGAACCTCGATCGACATGGTTTCCTTATCGTCCTTGATCTTACCCGAACCCTTTATGAGAATTTTGTCGTCGCTCTTTTTGCCCTGGTAAACGGTGAAGTTCTGGAGTCTGTAGTCACCGCCGTTAAACTCAACATATGCGCTTTCACCGTCGGACTCGATATTGATGCCTGCGAACATATCCTTATACAGATAGAATGTGATCTCGATATCTTCCATATCATCGATATTCTTCATGACCTCATCCTTCAGGTCGTCGATATCATCGTAACCGGCCTGCTCGACAACATCCGCGAGATCCTTTTCTGCCAGCTCAAACAGCTCATCAAGGAGTTCCTCAACTTCCTCTTCGGTGATCTCAACGCTGTAGCCCTTGCAGTCGCGCTTCTCGCCGTCAACCTTGATGCTCTTGGAATCTTCTTTTTTAACCTTCAGGCCGTTGAACCATTTATTGATGACCTTTGCATACTTCTCACCGGACGAATTGCCTTTTCCGAGTGAATCGGCCATAGTCCGGAGTGCCTCGTCGAGTGCCTTGATACCGGACTCACCCGCCATATCCTCGAGTTCGTCCTTATCGTCGCTGTTGTAATCGTATACAAGGATCTTCTTATAGTCGGTGCCGTTCAGCTTTGCCTTAAGAGCCTTTTTACTGAACTCGATGACTGCCGAAAGATCGACTTTTTTGCCCTCTTTGAGCGAAACGCTCATCTGCATGTCGCTGCCGTCAACGGATACGCCCATGCCTACTTCGATCTTCTGGTATTTGCCGCTGATGTTGAGCGAAGCCTTATTGCCCGACGCCTTGAGTCCGCCGAGATCCTCTGCAAGATATCCGGCATCCGCAAATGTCTTGACCGCAGCCTTTCCCAACTTTGACTTCGATCCGCCGAAGATCGATATTGCCAGCACAACGATCGCAACGAGTGCAACAACTCCCGCAGCGCAGAGCGCGGGGATAAGCCACTTTTTGCCGCCGCCCGAAGGTGCGGACGCATTCGACTGATAGGGTACCCAGTCCATCGGTGCCTGGGTCTGAGGAGCCCCTGCGGCATCGGCCGCCTGAGCCTGCACGTTCTCAGCTGCCGAAGCAGCCTCTGTCTGAACGGTTTCAGCTGCCCCGGTCACTTCACTGCTGATACTCTCAGCTTCTTTTTTAGCGTTTTCGGCAGCGTCACGGCAGGTACATACTTCATCGTCCTGCAGCTGTCTTCCGCAATAAGCACAAAATTTCATAACTGTCCTCCTGAAAAAAACTTATATTACCATTTTTATATAAAAACGCCGTTTTGTAAAGGGTTTTGGCGGTTTTATCACCATTGTCCGGTCAAAAGCATGATGCCGGGGATCCATGCCGTGACGATCCCTTCGAAAACCTGCAGGATCGGAACGAATCTGCCGAGGTCCTTTTTGAGGATGTCCGTAACGAACGCGCTGCCCCAGAGCAGAGCCCAGAGCCACCAGATCGCGCCCCAGCGCCAGTCCGCAGTTATCCCGAGTGCCGGAAGTCCCGTCACTCCCTCTATGATGCCGAATATAACGGCATTGACCGCAACAAAGGTGGAAAACAGCGCAAAAGGCTTCGTATCGAGATCCCAGATGTCGATCGCGGCCACGAACAGATAGGTAAAACCGAACAGCAGCCCCGTTCCCGCCGCATAATAATCGCCCTTCACGAGACTCACAAAATTGATGAACAGTGACAGAACGCCCACGAAAACGTTCATGACGGCTGCGGCTTTTTTATCGGCTTTTAACAGCGTGCATGCTCCGTTATTGATCAAAACGATACCGACAAACAGCAGACATACTCCAAGCATCCTTCTCCTCCCGTCCGACGCGGAAAATGCGTGTAAAACACGCCTCGCGCCTATTTTTGTTATATCAGAGAAAAACGCAAAAAACAAGGTAAAAAAAGCAATATATCACATTGCGGTGGTGTAACGTTTTACATAAAATATTATTAGCATGGCACACGATCATGCATTAAAGCGAAACGAAAGGAGCATTCATCCATGATCTATTATGTAAATTCCGCATCTTACACCGGCGGAGACGGCACAAAGGAAAGACCCTTCAAAAAGATCGGCGACGCAGCTGCTCTCGCGCAGCCCGGCGACGAGATCCTGGTAGCTCCCGGCATCTACCGCGAGTATGTTAATCCTCGCAATGCCGGTACAAAAGACGCCCGCATCACCTACAGATCCGAACAGCCTCTCGGCGCTGTCATCACCGGCGCGGAGCTGCTTTCCGGCTGGATCAGATACGAGGGCGATGTCTGGACCGCGCGTGTCGGGAACAGCTTATTCGGCTCGTATAATCCCTATACCACCCGCGTATGCGGCGACTGGTATTTTTCACCGAAGATCAGGCATACCGGTTCGGTTTTCCTCAACGACAACATGCTCTATGAATGCGACAGCCTTGAAGAATGCATAAAGGGCGAGGCCGATCCTTTCGCATGGAATGCCGAGGCATCAAAGTCTACATGGTTTACCGAGCAGGACGGCGACGAGACCGTTCTCTACGCCAATTTCCGCGGCGCAGACCCCAATACCGAAAAGGTTGAGATCACAGTCAGACGCAACTGCTTTATGCCCTCGAAAAACGGCGTGGGCTATATCACCGTCAGCGGCTTCAATATCACCAAGGCCGCTACGACCTGGGCTCCTCCGGCCGCATATCAGGACGGCAAGATCGGTCCCCACTGGAGCAAGTGCTGGATCATAGAGTACTGCGAGATATCGAACAGCCGCTGCTGCGGTATCTCCCTCGGAAAATACAGAGATCCCGAGAATGACATGTATTTCACGACCAAACGCGTAAAGAGCCCCACCCAGATGGAGCGTGACGCCGTATGCCGCGGTCAGTACCACGGCTGGCTCAAGGAGCGCGTCGGCAGTCATATCGTTCGCCGCTGCAATATCCACCACTGCGAGCAGACCGGCATCGTAGGCCGCATGGGAGGTGTTTTCTCGACGATCGAAGACTGTCACATCCACGACATCTGTACCTCACAGCAGCTCGGCGGCGCCGAGACCGCAGGCATCAAGCTTCATGCTGCCATAGACGTGACTATCCGCCGCAACCATATCCATAACTGCATCATGGGCGTATGGTGCGACTGGGAGGCTCAGGGTGCCCGCATAACCCAGAATCTGCTGCATGACAATCAGCGTCCCGACGGTATCGAACAGGCCAGAGGCGCGATGTTCAATACCGATGTGTTCATTGAGGTCGGTCACGGCCCGACACTGATCGACAACAACGTTATGCTGTCGAAGTCCTCGGTTGTCATGCCCAGTGAAGGTATCGCCTGCATCCACAATCTCATGCTCGGCGCATTCGGTCTTATCAATTCCGGCGTTGACAGCGTGATCAACGGTCAGCGCGAGCCCCGCTACACTCCTTACCACATCCGCCACAGGACCGAGGTAGCAGGCTTTATGACGATACTTCACGGTGACGACCGCATTTACAACAATATCTTCGTACAGCACTATCCCGTCACCGACGATACCAAGACTCCGGAAAACAACGATTACCAGCATGTAGGCACAGCATGCTTCGATATCTTCCCGTCCTACGAGGAATGGTTCGCACCGTTCGACAGCAAGGAGGAGGCAAATATGGGCGGCCTGGCTCTGGCTCATTTCGGCCACCTGCCTGTCTGGGTCGGCGGCAACGCTTATTTCAACGGCGCGAATATCAGTAAGCACGATACGACTTACCTGAGCAATCCGAACGACCATATCGATTTCAAGCTGGAGTGCAAAGACGGCAAGCCGGTACTTACCACCAATGTTTATGATTTCCTGAAGGACTTCAGTGTAAACATCATTACCACCGATACTCTGGGCAAGGCCTTCGAGCCCGAGCAGCGCTTTGAGAATCCCGACGGTACTCCTATCACGTTCGACAGCGATTACTACGGAAACCACCGCGGTATCGGTGCGCTCCCGGGACCTTTCGCTGCGGCTGCCGGAGAGTTTAAGTTCTGACCGGAAGGTCGGTGCTAAAAGACACGAAAAAACAAGGCGTCGGAAGCTTCCGGCGCCTTTTGTATTTGCGGTAAGATATATTTATTATGCGGTCTTGCGAGCCTCGATCTCCGCGCGGATCTCATCGTAG
>JAGCSS010000020.1 GCA_017964055.1 Lachnospiraceae bacterium | reverse complement strand
CTTTTGCTCAAGATATATCAAAAGGCAAGATTCATAATAAATCCGATAATTAAGTTCTTATTGAGCACTATGGTGTTCAACTGGATCAATACGGAGATAGGTTACGACCAGCGTTTTGCGTCAAAGACCATCGTACTGCTGCTCTCGGCCATCTGCGCCGTGACTCCCGGAGGAGTGCTGGTATTCCTCGCGATGGTGCTGATGCTCGTGCATGTATTCCATGCTTCGATCCTGCTCGCCGTGCTGCTTTTCCTGATGTTCGTGGTGCTCTACGGACTGCTCATGAGATTCGCGCCCGAGGAGGCTCTGGCCGCGGTAGCGGTGCCCGTACTTGCGAAGTACAACCTGCATTACTGCGTACCCATGGTACTCGGCTGTACCGCGACACCTCTTTCGATGCTCCCCTGCGCCTGCGGCGTGATCATCTGGCATATGATCGCCATTATCAAGAATTACTCGGGAGTTAAGATCAACATCAAGAATCTGGACGAGGTCATCTCGCTGTTTACCGGCGTTGTCGACTCGTTCCTCGCGAATAAGCAGATGCTGATCGCCATCGCGGTATTTGCGCTCGTGATCACCGCGATATTCATTATCCGCAGATGCAGCTTTGATTTTGCTTTCATCGTATCGATCGGTGCCGGCGTGCTCGTAAATATCCTCGGCTTCCTGGTAGCCGTACTGCATTTCAATGTTTCGATCAATGCGGGCAAGCTGATCCTGATGTCGCTGATATCCGGACTTATCGCCGTTGTGCTCGAGTTCTTCAAGAGGGTTCTCGATTACACCGCGATCGAGCGCGTTCAGTTCGAGGACGACGATTATTACTACTACGTTAAGGCCGTTCCGAAGGTCAATGTCAGCATTCCGCGCCATAATGTCAAGCACATGAGTGATTACGGCGATGACGAGGAGCCCGAAGAGACTCCCGCGGCCGCGTCCTATGCGGCTTTCGCAAATGATGACTTTGACGAGGTCGAAGAGGAAGAGGAGGACATCCGCATCGCTGAGCCTCCGAAAAAGAAAAACCGTTTCGCGTTCAACAGAAGCGACTATATAAAGGAGCCCGCGCCTGCCGCATCCAAGGATTCGGAGATCCGCTACGAGGAATTTGACGACAGCGATTTCGATGATGCCGGGACCGGCTTTGACGATGAGATCATCCGCTACGACAGGGATGAGGACATGTCATCCTTCGGCATGAAAAACATCGGGCCCGCCGATGACGACAAGCCCGGTGACGACGGGGATTACGAGACCTGGATGACACTTGACGATGACGACAACAATAACTGATTTCGGGGAAGACTATGGGTACGATTAAAGAATTCATACTGGACATGATCAGTCCCATCACGATGATGAAGTTTTCGATCATGGACGTGATCGAGATCCTGATCATCGCTGTGCTCATTTACAACATCATAAAGTGGGTCAGGGATACCAGAGCCTGGGTTCTGATGAAAGGAATCCTGGTACTGTTCCTGTTCTATATCCTGGCTACGATCCTGGGCTTTGACGCGATACTCTGGATATTCCAGAACGGTGTCGGCGTCGGAATCACAGCCCTCGTTATCCTGTTCCAGCCCGAACTGCGCAAAGCGCTCGAACAGCTCGGAAAGAGGAATATAGTGACGCCTTTCTTTGAGAGCCAGGAAGCAAATGTTTTCTCGGATGAGACGATAGGCGAGATCGTAAAGGCCACCTATGAGCTCGCGAAGGCCAGGACCGGTGCGCTGATCGTTATCGAGCGCAACGTTAAGCTCGACGATTACGAGCAGACCGGTATCGCGCTCGACGCAAAGCTCACCAGCCAGCTGCTCATCAACATTTTCGAACACAATACTCCGCTTCATGACGGAGCCGTAATAGTCAGGGGAAACAGGGTCACTTCGGCGACCTGCTATCTTCCTCTGTCGGAGAATACCAGACTCAGTAAGGATCTCGGCACCAGACACCGCGCCGCGGTCGGTATCAGCGAAGTAACGGACAGCTTTACGATCGTTGTTTCGGAGGAGACCGGTGGAGTGGCGATCGCGGAGAACGGCGAGCTGACCAGACGCGTTGGACGTGAGTTCCTTTACGACCGCCTGATCGAGCTCCAGAACAAGACCGAGGATACCGAGGAGACCAAGAAGGGCTTCTTCGGTAAGGCCGCCTCATTCGCGAAGCACAGTGTCGGCGGCAGAAAGGCAGACAAATGAAAGAAAGACTTACACACAATCTGGGTCTGAAGATACTTTCCATTGTCCTGGCCGCATTTACCTGGTTCCTGATCATGAATGTGGCGGACCCGGTGGTAACATCTACCTTCAGCAATATACCCGTTCAGATACTGAACGATAACGTTCTGACAAACCGCGGATATCAGTATACGATAGAGTCCGGCGACAAGGTCGACATCAAAGTCAAGGGCAAGAGATCGATCGTTGATTCGCTGACGGAGAACGATTTTAAAGCAACGGCGGATTTTAAGTCCATTTCTTCGCTGTATCTGGCGCCGATCACCGCGGAGTGCACCGCAGAGCATGCGGGCGAAATAGTTATCTCACTCCGGAACGAGACCATGGCGGTCAAGCTCGAGGATCAGGAGAACAAGTCCTTTAACGTCAGGATCGTCCTGAACGGTGAGTTAAAGCCCGGCTATTACGTATATGATACGAGCTGCAGCCCGCAGCTTGTCTCCGTAACCGCGTCGATCACCACGATGCAGTCGATCAAGGAACTGGTCGCGGTCGTTGACGTTACCGATATGAACTCGTCATTTACCGCGGACTGCGATCTGGTCGCGTATGATTTCCAGGGCAATGAGATCGACGCCCAGAAGATCAATCTGCCGAGTGATACGGTTTCCGTGACGGTGGGCATTTTCCCGACAAAGGCTGTGGATATAAAGCTTATAACCACGGAGGAGCCCGAAAAAGGCTATTATGTTGAAAAAACGGAATACGCGCCTCAGAGCATCGTTATCGCTGCGGATGAGAGCGCACTCAAGAGTATCAGCGAGATAGAGATACCCTGCAGCGTGGCGGGCGCAAACTCGAACATTGAGGTCCGTCTGGACGCGGAGGATTATCTGCATGAGCATTACGGAGTGGACTGCTTTATCGCGGACGAAAGCAGCTATATCTCGGCGGTCGTTACGATCAGCCCGATGGTGGAAAAGACGCTTGAGCTGAGCGAGAGCAGCATCCTGCCGATGAATCTGGCGGAAGGCCTGGAATGCGTGATCTATTCGGTAGGCTCGACGGTTACCGTAAAGGGCCCCGCGGCCGAGCTTGAGAAGCTCACGGTCGAGGATCTGAAGCTGTACATCGATCTGACCGGCTGCATTTCGGGAACATATTCCAGACAGGTCAAGTCGAGAGCCGAGAGCAATCTTGAGTTTAAGGCAAACGACGTGATGGTGCGCATCTCGGAGATCAGTACCGAGTCGGATCAGGAATAAATAAAGGGGTCAGCCCGCGCGGGGCTGACCTTATTGAATAAAAGGGAAGTAAGGACATGAATTACAGGAGATACAGGCGCAATCCGCTGCCCGGGGTGACGGGGAGGCGCTGGCCGGAGAAAACGGTCGATAAGGCCCCGATCTGGTGCAGCGTGGATTTAAGAGACGGAAACCAGGCGCTCATGGAGCCGATGGTGGTCGAGGAAAAGGTCGAGTTCTTTCAGATGCTCGTAAGGCTCGGCTTTAAGGATATCGAGGTAGGATTCCCCTCGTCGTCGCAGATAGAGTTTGATTTCGTAAGGCAGCTCGTCGACCGCAAACTGATCCCCGACGATGTCAGGATACAGGTGGCGGTTCAGTGCAGGCCGGAGTTTATCGACAGGACGCTTGAGTCGATCGAGGGCGTGAAGAACGCCATCGTGCATATTTACGCCAATACCTCAAAGCTTCAGCGCGAGGTGGTCTACCATCTGAGCCGGGATGAGATCCGTGAGATGGCAGTTAATTCCGCGCTGCATGTCAAAGAGTTTGCCAAAGATTTTCCCGGCAGGATCACTCTCGAGTATTCACCCGAGAGCTTTACCGAGACCGAGCCCGATTACGCGCTCGAGGTCTGCAACGCCGTTATCGACGCATGGCAGCCCGATAAGAAACATCCCATGATCATCAATCTGCCGGCTACGGTGGAGAACAATACACCCAATGTATTCGCGGACCGCATCGAGTGGATGTCCGACAGGCTGAACCGCCGCGAGGCCGTGATCCTCAGCATTCATCCGCACAATGACAGGGGTACCGCGGTGGCGGCGAGCGAACTGGCACTGCTCGCGGGCGCACAGAGGATAGAGGGTACTCTGTTCGGAAACGGAGAGAGGACCGGCAATGTCGATCTGCTCACCATCGCCTACAATATGTTTGCCGAGGGTGTCGATCCGGGTCTGGCGCTCGACGACATCGTTTCTATCAGAAAGACCTACGAGGGCCTCTGCAAGATGAACGTGCACGATCGTCATCCGTATGCCGGAGACCTTGTATTTACCGCATTTTCGGGCGGACATCAGGATGCTATCAACAAGGGCCTCAAGGCACTCATCGAGAGCGGAGATTCCGTATGGCATGTGCCCTATCTGCCCATCGATCCCGCCGACATCGGCAGGATCTACGAGCCGATCGTCCGCATCAACAGCCAGTCCGGCAAGGGCGGTGTGGCATTCATCATGGAGACCTATCACGGTTTCAGGCTGCCCAAGGGCATGCGCAAGGAGTTCTCAGACATCATCCAGCGCGTGACCGAGGCGGAGGGCGAGGCTGAGCCCGACCGCATCATGTGGGAGTTCAAGCAGAATTATATAGACATGAAGGAGCCCTATCATTTCAGGCTCGCGAAGATGGAGGATATCCCCGCCGCAGCGGTCGACAACTATCACACGCTCGCGGAGATCACCTACACCGACCACGGCGAGGAAAAGACCTTTACCTCAAAGGGCAACGGTCCCATCGACGCGGTTAAAGCCGGTCTGCAGAAGGAACTCGGCAGAAAGCTGCGCATCCTCGACTATTCCGAGCACGCACTCGGCGAGGGTTCGAACGCGCAGGCTGCCGCATACATACATCTGATGGATGCCGAGAACGGGCTCATCACCTACGGCGTGGGCGTCAGCTCATCAACGACGCGTGCGTCCATCAGAGCGATCTTCTCGGCGCTCAACCGCATGGAGCGCATGAAGGATAACGGCACGGAGGAGTAATTTTGAGACAGTTCATCAAAAATCTCAAAAAATATAAATATCTGTTTTACGAGCTGATCAAAAAGGACATTAAGCTCAAATACCGCAGCTCGATCCTCGGACTGTTCTGGACGCTGCTCGAGCCGCTGCTCACGATGATCGTGCTGACGCTCGTTTTTTCGGAACTGCTGGGCAGGGGCGACAGGTATTTTCCCGTATACATACTTTCGGGACGCCTGCTCTACAGCTTTTTCTCGGGCGGCACAAAGGCGGCGCTTAAGTCCATCCGTTCGCACGGAGCCATGATCTCAAAGGTCTATGTGCCGAAGTACATGTATCCGGCTGCGACTATCGTTTCAAACTACGTTATTTTCCTGCTCTCACTCATAGTTCTGGTGGGAGTGGGAGCCGTAATGAAGGTAAAGCCCACCTTGCATCTGTTCGGCGCGATCCTGCCGCTGACGATCCTTTTGGTGCTGACTCTCGGAGTCGGACTGCTGCTCGCGACACTGAACGTATTTTTCCGCGATCTCGAGTATCTCTGGACGGTCGCGCTGATGCTGATCAT
>JAGCSS010000140.1 GCA_017964055.1 Lachnospiraceae bacterium | reverse complement strand
TTGACTCCGTCTATGCCTTCCGCGGGTTTGAGCATGAACACGCGGCTCATGTTCTCGCTGCCGAAACCTTTGGGCGCTATAGTTATCTCCACCTTGTCGCCTTCGGTTATCTCATAATGGATGATCGCCGGGGTATTGTCGTCGGTATTCTCACGAAGGAGCGGGTCGGAAACCACGGATTTCCTCAGATATCCGTCGGTGTATCCCCTGCGGACGCCGGCGTTTACCGCGTCTTTAAGGCTTCCTCCCTCAAAATGGACATCCTGTCCGACCTTTAAGAATACCACTGCCATGCCTGTGTCCTGACAGATCGGAATATGTTCCTCTCCCGCTATCTTCAGGTTTTCCTTCAGCTGGCCCATGATATTGCTTCCGAGCTCCGAAGTCTCGCTCACATACGCTTTTTCGAGCGCGCCGAGCATGTCCGCGGAAAGCCCCAGATTGGCCTCGATGCACATCTGCGCTATCGCATCCCTTATGATCCCGACATCGACTGTTCTCATGCTTTTCTCCGTTTTCTGCCTTTTTATCGCAAAGGCCCTCCCGAAATACTCCGAGAGGGCCTGTCTTCGATCCGGACTCAGATCCGGTGATAACCTTTATTCTTCGGTCTCATCCTCTGCGCTGTCGCCGCCGATGCTTCCGTCGAACTCCTCGGAATGAAGAGTTGCCTTCTCCTCCTCGGAATCCTCCTCTTCATCGTCGTCGAGAGGAACCGCAGTCAGTACCTCGCCCGACATGCCTGCGTTGGTCTCGGCATCCTCCTCGGTCTCGCGCACTCTCGCGAAGCGCGCAACTCTGGTATTCTTATCCGCATCGAGGTTGATCAGCTTTACGCCGGTCGTGCTCCTGCCGCAGATCCTGACATCGGAGAGCTGCAGACGGATAACGGTGCCCGCATTCGTGATGATGATGATATCGTTGTCTGTATCAAGGATCTTCGCGCCGACAAGCGGTCCGCTCTTATCCATGATCTTATAGCAATGAACTCCCTTACCCGCACGGTGCTGCGAATTGAACTCGGTAAGAGGAGTAAGTTTTCCGTAGCCGAGCTCGGAAACGGTGAGCAGATACTTGCCCTGCTCGGTCAGCTGCATCGCAACAACCTCGTCGTCTTCATCGAGATTGATACCGATAACGCCGATCGACTGACGTCCCGTAACGCGCACATCGAGCTCATTGAAGCGGATCGACATACCCTTCTTGGTAACGAGCATGACATCCTGTTTTTCGTCGGTGCACTTAACGCCGATGAGCTCGTCGCCCTCGCGCAGAGTGATCGCAATAAGTCCGACTTTACGGATATTCGCATATTCGGAAAGTCTCGTGGTCTTGATTATTCCGCCCTTTGTCGCCATCAGCAGATAGCTGTCAAAGTCGAAGCCCCTGACGGTAATGGTCGCGGAAACATGCTCGTCGGGCTGGAGCTGGAGCAGGTTAACGATCGCGGTGCCGCGTGAGGTACGCGATGCCTCCGGGATCTCGTAAGCCTTGAGCCTGTATACGCGTCCCTGGTTCGTGAAGAACAGGATAAAGTGATGATTCGTCGTCATGAAGAGCTCTTCGATGATGTCGTCATCAATTATCGACATGCCCTTGATGCCCTTGCCGCCGCGATGCTGTGCCTTGAAGTTGTCGGGCGTCATTCTCTTGATGTAGCCGAGTCTGGTCATCGCGATAACGGTGTCGTCGTCGGGAACCAGATCCTCAGCGGAAATATCGTCGTCAAAGCCGATCGAGGTCTTGCGCTCGTCGCGGTACTTGTTGCCGATGGCAACAGCCTCGTCACGTACTACGGTGAGAAGTATATTCTCGTCACCGAGGATGGCCTTGTATTCTTTTATTTTCTCCATAAGGTCGGCATACTCCGCCTCAAGCTTCTCTCTTTCCAGACCTGTCAGCTGTCTTAAGCGCATGTCGACAATGGCCTGTGCCTGGGGATCGTCGAATCCGAACCTGTCGATAAGGCCCTGCTTGGCCTCCGGAGTCGACTTCGAAGCCCTGATCAGAGCGATGATCTCATCGATGATATCGAGTGCCTTGAGCAGACCCTCTTTGATGTGAGCCAGCTCTTCGGCTTTGTTCAGATCGAATCTGGTACGTCTGGTGACAACGTCTTCCTGATGCTTGATATAGAGCTCGAGGATCTGAAGGATCGAGAGCATCTTGGGCTCATTGTCCACCAGCGCGAGCATATTGACACCGAAGGTGTCCTGCAGCTGGGTATGCTTATATAAATGATTCAGTACGACCTGAGGGTTGACGTCGCGCCTGAGCTCTATGCAGACACGCATGCCCTGACGGTCGGACTCATCGCGCAGATCGGTGATTCCGTCGATCTTTTTGTCTTTTACGAGCTCGGCGATCTTGGCGATCAGACGGGCTTTGTTAACGAGATAAGGAAGCTCTGTGACAACGATCCTGTTCTTGCCGTTGGCCATGGGCTCGATATCCGTAACCGCGCGGATCCTGATCTTGCCTCTGCCGGTGCGGTATGCCTCGTTGATTCCTCTGGTGCCGAGGATCGTGCCGCCGGTAGGGAAATCGGGTCCCTTTATGATCTGCAGGATCTCGTCGATAGAGGTCTCGCGGCTTTCGTTGATACGGTTGTTGATAATGAGCGATACGGCATCAATGACCTCGCCGATGTTGTGGGGCGGGATATTGGTGGCCATGCCGACCGCGATACCCGTGGTACCGTTGATCAGCAGGTTCGGGACTCTCGAAGGAAGAACCGTGGGCTCTTTCTCGGTCTCATCGAAGTTGGGGATGAACTCTACGGTATTTTTGTTGATATCCGCGAGCATCTCCATCGCGATCTTGCTGAGTCTGGCCTCGGTATAACGCATGGCTGCCGCGCCGTCGCCGTCGACCGAACCGAAATTGCCGTGGCCGTCTACGAGAGGATAATGCGTCGACCACTCCTGCGCGAGATTGACCAGCGCTCCGTAAATGGAGCTGTCACCGTGAGGATGGTATTTACCCATGGTATCGCCGACGATTCGGGCACATTTACGATGGGGCTTGTCCGGAGTATTGGACAGCTCTATCATCGCATATAATATTCGGCGCTGAACAGGCTTAAGACCGTCCCTTACATCGGGAAGAGCACGTGAAGCGATAACCGACATGGCATAGTCGATATACGAATTCTCCATCGTCTCTTTAAGATCGACCGGTCTGACCTGATCGAAAATATTGTCTTCCATTTTTTCTCCTTAAGCATTCAGATCTATGTTCTTCGCGTATTTTGCGTTGGTCTCGATGAACTCACGTCTCGGCTCAACATTGTCACCCATGAGCACGTTGAACGTAACGTCGAGCTCCGCTGCGTTGTCCTCGTCCATGGTGACCTTTTTCAGGGTCCTGGTCTGAGGATCCATCGTAGTATCCCAGAGCTGTTCGGCGTCCATCTCACCGAGTCCTTTGTATCTCTGAACGGTATAATTGTTGTCACGTCCGATCTCGGTCATGATCGCGTTCAGCTGTTCGTCGCTGTATGCGTACCAGACTTTTTTGTTTTTCTCGACCTTATAGAGCGGAGGCTGGGCAAGATAAACATGCCCCTCCTTGATGAGCTCGGGCATAAAGCGGTATATGAACGTGAGCATGAGTGTCGCGATGTGCGCACCGTCGACATCGGCATCCGTCATAACGATGATCTTGTCGTAACGGAGCTTGGAAATATCGAAATCATCGGAAATACCGGTTCCGAACGCAGTGATCATGGCTCTGATCTCTTCGTTGCCGAGTATCCTGTCGAGTCTGGCCTTTTCAACGTTGAGGATCTTGCCTCGTAAGGGCAGGATAGCCTGAGTGGCTCTGTGGCGCGCGGTCTTTGCCGAGCCGCCCGCGGAATCTCCCTCTACGATGAATATCTCGCAGTTCTTCGGATCCTTGTCCGAGCAGTCCGCAAGCTTTCCGGGAAGGCTCATGCCCTCAAGCGCCGATTTGCGGCGCGTGAGCTCTCTGGCCTTACGCGCTGCGTCTCGCGCGCGCTGTGCCAGAACTGCCTTTTCTATGATTATCTTGCCTACGGTGGGATTCTGCTCGAGGAAATAAGTAAGCTGTTCGCTCACGACCGAATCCACCGCGGTCCTAGCTTCGCTGTTGCCGAGCTTCTGCTTTGTCTGACCCTCGAACTGGGGCTCGGGTATCTTTATGCTGATGATCGCCGAAAGGCCCTCGCGCAGGTCCTCGCCGCTCAGATTCTCCTCGCTGTCCTTGAGGTATTTCATATTGCGTGCGTAGTCGTTGAAGGTTTTAGTCAGCGCATTCTTAAAGCCTGTAAAATGCGTGCCGCCTTCGGGCGTGGTGATATTGTTTACGAAGCTGTAGCAGCCCTCGTTATATCCGTCGTTATGCTGCATCGCAACCTCGACCAGAACATCGCCCTTCTGGCCTTCGCAGTAAATGATCTCGGGATAGAGAGTTACCTGGCTTCTGTTGAGATACTGAACGTACTCGCGGATACCGCCTTCATAGTGGAATTCAGCAACCTTTTCTTCTTCCTCGCGCTTGTCTCTTAAAATGATCTTCAGTCCCTTTGTGAGGAACGCGATCTCGCGGAGACGCTGCTTTAAGGTGCCGAAATCAAAAACGGTCTCTTCAAAGATCTCCTTATCGGGAAGGAAAACGACCGTGGTACCGGTCCTGTCGGAATCTCCGATCTCCTGCAGCGGTGCCTCAACCTTGCCTCTGTTGTAGCGCTGTCTGTACATCTTGCAGTCGTGCTCTACCGTTAACTCGAGGCACTCTGAAAGAGCGTTAACGACCGACGCGCCTACACCGTGCAGACCTCCCGATACCTTATATCCTCCGCCGCCGAACTTTCCGCCGGCATGGAGCACCGTAAATACGACCTCAACCGATGAAACACCCTTTTTCTTGTTAATACCTACGGGGATTCCGCGGCCGTTGTCGATAACGGTGATGGAATTGTCTTTGTTGATCGATACGTCGATAACCGTGCAGTAACCGGCCAGTGCCTCATCCACGGCGTTATCCACTATCTCGTACACAAGATGATGGAGTCCGCGAAGTGAGGTAGTACCGATGTACATACCGGGTCTCTTTCTTACCG
>JAGCSS010000139.1 GCA_017964055.1 Lachnospiraceae bacterium | reverse complement strand
TTCATGTAGAGCGCGGCTCCTCCGAGACCGATGGCAGCCAGACCTATATTGCTGATCATGCCTATCGTGGGACCCATCGTCATGCCCAGACTGTCGGCGTCGCGGTAAGCCTCGGCCGCATTCCTGTTGATCTCCTCAAATCGGTCGCAGACATAGTCCTCATGCGCATAGGCCAGTATGGTCTTCTGTCCGGCGAACATCTCCTCGGCAAAACCGTTCATCTCGCCGTAGGCCTGGCTCCTTTTTCTGTAGAGAGGCCTGGTCCTCTTTCCCATGTATCTGGTAAAAAGTATCGATACCGGGATCGTAAACGCCATGCACAGTACCAGAGGCGGCGAGATGATGCACATCATCACAAAGCTGCCGACCACGGTCACAAAGCTCGTAAGTATATGCACAACGTCCGACGAAAGGCTCGTGCATACCACATCTATGTCGTAGGATACGCGGCTGATGATGTCGCCCGCCATGTGCCTGTCAAAATAGCCGACCGGCATCTCCATGAGTTTGTTGAAAACGTCGCGCCTCATGTTCCTGGCCACTTTCCTGCCGACTCGCATCATGCCGATGTTTACGATGAAGCTCAGGATATTGCCGCTGATGTAGGCTATCAGCATGAATATACCGTAGCGTACCACCTCGTTCATGTCGACCTTGCCTGCGCCTTTGCCCGCCGCGTCGATCGCTTTTCCCGCGAAATTCGGGCCGAGAAGGTTTCCTATATTGCTCGCGAAAGCGCATGCGAGCATGACAAGAACGACCCAGCCGTACTTCATCAGGTATTTCAGAAGACGTTTCAGGGCCATTCCGGCATTCTTCGGTTTTTCTTTTACTTTTCCTCTGTCTCCGGGTCCCGGCATAGTATTACCTCTTACGCTGTCTGCATCTCGAATATCTCTTTGTACGCAGGACAGCTGTTCATAAGTTCATCGTGTGTTCCGTATCCGATGCATGTTCCGTTGTCCATCACCATGATGTGGTCCATGCCCATGATGCTCGTTACTCTCTGCGCTATCATGATCAGCGTGCTGCCTGCATGGTGTTCCCTGATCGCGCGGCGCATCTTCGCGTCTGTGCGGTAATCAAGCGCGCTGGACGAATCGTCCAGCACAAGTATCTCGGGGTCGGCCGCAAGCGCTCTCGCGACGAGCAGGCGCTGCTTCTGTCCGCCCGAAAGATTCGCGCCCTTTATGGCAGCCATATAATCCATGCCGCCGTCGAGTGCCTCGATGTACTCCATCGCTTCGGCATCCTCTGCGGCTCTGTCGATAGCCTCCTTCGGCAGGCCTCTGCCGAAATCTATATTATTGCCGACCGTATCGTTAAATACCATGTCGTTCTGGAAAACTACGCCGAACTTCAGCCTCAGCTCGTCCTTTTCGTAGCTCCGCACATCGCGGCCGTCGATCGTGATCGAGCCCTGCTCCGGGTCGTAGAAGCGCATCAGCAGATTGATGACCGTAGTCTTTCCGCAGCCCGTGGGCCCGATGATGCCGAGGCTCTCGCCCCGTTTCAGCGTAAAGCTGATGCCCTCGAGCGCCTTCTCGCGTTTTCCTCCGGCGAAATCCGCGTCGGTCTTGCTCTCGGCTCCGTAAGAAAAGCTGACATTGTCAAAACGGATATGCTCGTCTCCGGTCGCGCTTCCCTCGTATATCTCCCAGCCGTCGTCGGTCTTTAAGACCTCATCTATCCTGTTCGCGCTGGCGCTGGCCTTGCTCATGCTCATGAATATGCGGTTGATGCCCATAACGCCCATGCTGATCATATTGAAATATGTGAGGAACGCAAGGATAACGCCGGGCTGCATCTGTCCGCCGTTAACGCGCGAGGCGCCGAAGATAACGACCAGCGTAAGGCCGATATTTAGGCAGAACTGCATAAAAGGTCCCGGGATAGCCATGATCGTGCCGGCGCGGATATCGGTCTGCGCCATCTCCTCATTGGCTGAGGCAAAGCGCTTTTTCTCGTGCTCGCCTTTGCTGAGCGCCTTTACCACACGGATGCCCGTTATATTCTCACGCATGATGCGCACTACGGTGTCAAGTTTTTTCTGGACGCCGGTGTAGAGCGGGATACCCTTTGAAGAAACGAAGAGAACGATACTGATGAGCAGCGGCAGCATAACGATCAGGATCATCGCGAGCGCCCTGTCCATCATGAGCGTCATCACAACGCCGCCGAACAGCATCATGGGTGCGCGCACGCACAGGCTCTGGAGCTGCGCCACCGCGGACTGTACATTGTAGCTGTCGCTGGTCATGCGGCTGATAAGGCTCGGAAGTCCGAAGGAATCGAACCTGTCGCCCGAGAGATTTGCCGTTTTCTTAAACAGGGCCTGCCTGACGTCAAAGCTGACCCTGTGCGCGTTGTTTATCGCGCGCCTGTTGGCCATGACATTGAACTGTCTGCAGAAAAATGCGGCCACAAACATCAAAAGCCCCCACAGGATAACATTTCTCATGCTTCCCGCAGGAACAACGTGGTCGATCATATATTCAAGGATATAGGGAAGGGAGAGCTCGGTCATGGTCCCGAGCAGTTTGATGAAGATTGCCAGAAATACCGCGGCTTTATACTTCCCCATGGATCTGAAGATCAGTTTCATAAACAACTCCGCTGCATAATAATACTTTTTACCCATTTATTAATATAAACGCAACAGGCAAAACAATCAAGAGAATGATTGTCCTTGGAAATAATACTATTGCAGGAAACATATATTTGATATAATCAAAGAGTAACCCGGAACAGTTTTCAAAAAGGAGAACCTATGGATTTTACGATGATTGAAACAGGATGGTGGTCCATCCTCCCGCCCCTTATCGCGATCGTACTGGCACTTATCACAAAAGAGGTTTATTCTTCACTCTTTATCGGCATAGTGTCCGGCATGCTCATATACAGCTTTGCCGGGAGCGGAACGATATTCTCCGCTGCAGCCATGACCTTTGACATGATGTACTCAAAGATCGCGGACAACGCATATATGATCATTTTCCTGGCACTGCTCTGGGCCGTGGTCAGCCTCGTATCAAAATCGGGAGGCAGCCAGGCCTACGGAAGATGGGTTGAAAAGCGGCTCAAAAGCAAAAGGGCTGCCCTGTTTTCCACATCGTTTCTGGGCACTCTGATCTTTATCGACGACGGCTTCAACTGCCTGACAGTCGGCACCGTTATGCGCCCCATCACCGACAGACTGAAGATATCGCGAGAGAAGCTCGCGTACATCATAGACGCCACCGCAGCACCCGTCTGCATCATCG
>JAGCSS010000019.1 GCA_017964055.1 Lachnospiraceae bacterium | reverse complement strand
TGCTGCGTCTGAAAGAGTCTCGTAAACGGGAGCGATGTATACTGCGTATACACCGTCAACTGCTTCGATGCTCTGCAGATCCTTATACTTAACATCTGCGGAAACCGCATTGGTGAAAAGTGTAAAGCTGTGGTTTGTATCGAGGCTTTCGCCGTCGAGAACTTCGCCTTCGATCTTCTCGATGATCTTGTCCTGTTCGGACTCGAGCTTATCGGAGTAGTTGAGTGCTGCGCTGTTGTCTGCGATATCCTCGGTGGAGTAACCCGCATCAACAACCGCATCGTCTTCGAATACGATGAATACACGAACTGTGTCTTCGTCGGAATAGGATGACTGTGCATCTTCTTCCTCGTCGATGAGTTTGCCGAAATCCAGATCGAATTCAGCTTTTTCCTCATCGGTCAGAGCCTCCCAGAAAGGAGCCTCGGTGCTTTCGCCTGCTGTCTCCGCCGCGCGTGCCGGATTAACCGGAAGCACTGAAATGCTCAGGCAGAGTGCAAGGAAAAGCGCCAAAAAGGTTTTGAAACTAATCCTTTTCATTTTTTCCTCCCTTATTCTATATTCTTTTCTTGCTGTACGGCCTCTGTACCGTGATCGGCCGTCATAAGGTTACAAAAAAGCCAGCGACAAGGGCTCGTAATAAAGTAAAAAAGGCTCGAAAAAAGTTGACCGCAGTTTTTTTCGAACCTAACCCCGAATTGTAACCTTATTGTGTCATCAGCTTGATTCATACATGTTATCATCATCGCGTTGATTTGTCAATGCTTTAACTCGATAAACCAAATGGTGTAACCGAGTTTCTGAAACCGCTTTCATACCGACAGATAAAGGGAAAGAGGTTTTTTTGAGGCTTTTTTGGATTTTTTAAAATTTTGATAAACTGCGCAACTTGTGCTTGACCTGTTGCGCAAGTGAGCATACAATGCTAAAAGGGCGGGCACTTCCCGCCCCTTTAGTTTTACATCGCGGAAGGAGGGCATCTGTATATGAATTTCTATATAAGGAAGATAGTATCGTTTTTACTGACGATATTCTGTGTGGCCATGCTTTCCTTTCTGATGTTCCAGGTACTGCCGGGAGACGCGGCGATAGCAAAGCTCGGAACCGAGGCCACTCCCGAGGCAATAGAAGCCCTTCGTGCGGAGTACGGCTATGACAGACCCGTCGGTGAACGGTTCGTTACATGGCTCAAAGGCGCCGTGCACGGCGATTTCGGCATGTCGATGCGGTATGAGGGCATCAGCGTGACAGAACTGATCGGTTCGAGACTGCCCGTGACACTGTCTCTGGCAGGGATGTCGATAGTTCTGATAGCTCTGGTTTCACTGCCTGTCGGGCTGTTGACGGCGGCACGTCCGGGAGGTACGGCCGACAGGGTATCGGAGGCCGCTGCGATCACATTTATGGCTATTCCGTCGTTTGTTACCGGTCTGCTGGTGACACTGATATTCGGCATATGGCTGAAGGCGTTCACTCCCGGAGGATATGTTCCTCTGTCGGAAAACGCGGGCAGGTTTTTCAGCTTTATGATATTCCCCGCGATCAGCGTGGCTATCCCTAAGATCGCGATGACGGTACTGTATATGAAGGCGAGGGTCAAAGAGCAGCACGCGTGCGACTACATCAGGACAGCCCGTGCCAAGGGCAACAATCTGCACGGTGTTATGTGGAAGCACGTGCTCGGCAACTCCATGATGCCTGTCATCACCTTTATCGGACTGATAGTGGCTGAAGTGCTCGCCGGCAGCATCATGATCGAACAGGTATTCAACCTCCCCGGTATGGGCAGGCTCCTCGTTAACTCGATAGCCAACCGCGACTTCAATGTGGTGCAGGCTATAGTGCTCTACATTGCCGCTTCGGTACTCTTGGTCAACCTGATCGTGGACATTATATATAAGGTAATAGACCCTCGTGTATGACGAACGTGTTAAGGGTCACCAGTCCCCGAAACACTGATTTTTCATAAACACAGACTTAAGAAAGGAGGTCAAAAATGAAAAAACTAAATCGCGATTTAGTGATCGGGATAATAATGGTACTTCTAGTTTCTATCCCTGTAGTATTATCGATTTTCTGGCTTCCTTACAACGTAAATGAGATGGATTACGGAGCGATATTTCATGCTCCTTCACTGAGGCATATCTTCGGTACCGACAACTTCGGACGCGACATATTCTGCAGGGTAATAGAGGGCGCGAGATCGACTTTTCTGATAGCGTTGTTTACCGTTGCGGTGGGCGCGGTCATCGGCGGACTTGTGGGCGCTCTTACCGGATACTACGGCGGAGTGGTCGATGAGGTGCTGATGAGACTGAACGACGGTCTGGCATCGTTCCCGAGCATACTGCTGGCGCTGGTTGTGGTCAGCGTACTCGACAAGGGGACGATGAATATCTGCATTTCGCTCGGCATCGTATTTATCCCTAGCTTCGCGAGGATCATGCGCTCGGAGTTCCTCGAAGAGAGCAACCGCGACTATGTGGCGAACGCAAAGCTCATGGGAGCGTCCGATCTTCGTATTATATTTGTACACATTCTGCCGAACACGATGCCTGTTTTCTGGTCTTCGGTGCTGGTGGGACTTAACAACGCGGTTCTGGCCGAGGCAGGACTGAGTTATCTGGGACTCGGCGTTCAGCCGCCAGACCCCAGCCTCGGACGCATGCTCGCGGAGGCGCAGGTCTACATCTACGGGGCGCCCTGGTACATGTTCTTTACGAGCCTTACGATGGTGACCGCTATCCTTGGCATCTCGCTGATCAGCGGCAATGTCGGGGTATCGGCGATCAATTTCAGACAGATCAAGAAAAAGGCGCAGGCACGCAGGAAAGAAGAGCTGGCTGCGCGTGATAATACGGGAGAGTGGCCCGAAGATACCAGACTTTCGCTCAGGGACGTGCATGTCGGATTCATCGATGAGGACGGCGTGAACGAAGTTATAAAGGGCATCAGCTTTGACCTGAAAAAGGGCGAGATACTCGGTATCGTCGGCGAATCGGGCTCGGGCAAGAGCCTGACCGCGCTCTCGGTACTTGGCATAGCTTCGGACACTTCGCTGATAACGGGCGGTGATATACTGCTCGACGGCAGGAGTCTCGCGGATATGAGCGAGCAGGACATGACTAAGATAAGGGGCGGCAAGATCGCGATGATCTTCCAGGAGCCCATGACCTCGCTGAACCCGGTAAAGACGATCGGCTGGCAGATAGACGAGATACTCGAGCTGCACGCCTCGCATCTGAGTGAAAAAGAACAGAAAACGAGAGTCCTTGACGCGATGGCGGACACCGGACTTGAGGATCCTGACAGGCTCTACGGCATGTACCCGCATGAGCTCTCGGGCGGCATGAGGCAGCGTGTCATGATCGCGATGGCGCTCGTGGCGAGGGCAGAGACGATATTTGCGGATGAGCCCACGACCGCGCTCGATGCGGATATCGTGGATGTGATACTCGGGATTTTCAAAAAGATCAACAGGAAATACGGGACCTCGATCATCCTGATCTCGCACGATCTGGAGGTCATCGCTTCGATCTGCGGCAGGGCACTCGTGCTCAAGGACGGCAGGATAGTGGAGGAGCTCGAGATAAATAAGAGCGACGACGAGAATGTCAGCGCGCAGGCGTTCGTGCATCCGCAGAGTGAGTACGGTCGGAATCTCCTGGCAGCGGCTTTTGCGGACAGATCGTACCTCGAGGATAAGCCTGACGGCGAGCCCATCGTCGAGCTTAAGGATTTCTCGGTAATGTACCGCAACAGGGGCAAGTTCCTGTTCTCGAAAAAGTCGTTCAACACGGTTATCAATGATGTGGATATGACAATCTGCCGCGGCGACTGCGTGGGCATCGTTGGTCCGTCGGGCTGCGGAAAGACGACGCTGGTCAAGGCGATAGCCGGACTGCAGCAGTATACCAAAGGACAGATGAAGCTCAACTGCGCCCGTCCCGGCATGGTATTCCAGGATCCCATGAGCAGCCTTAATCCTTCGATGACCGTCGGCAGGATTCTTGAGGAGCCGCTGCGCCTGTCGGGCAATACCGATCCGGCTGCTGCAAAGGAGCTGGTTGCCAGGACACTGAGGGATGTCGAACTCGATGAAGAACTCGTGACCAGAAAGGTTTCGCAGCTCTCCGGAGGCCAGAGACAGCGCGTTTCCATAGCATTGAATATAATATTAAATCATGAATTAATTATTCTGGATGAGCCTGTATCTGCGCTCGATGTAACGATCAGGGAGCAGGTGCTCGAGCTGCTTATGAGACTTAAGAAAGAGAGAAATCTGACATTCATTATCATCTCGCATGACAGGAGACTTGTCTCGAGAATATGCAACAAAGTATATAACATCAATAACGGAAGAATCGAGGTCTGAACATGCTGTTCGGTTACGTTAGGAAATACTGGTTTAAATATCTGATGGGAATACTGGTCCTGTTCGGAGTCGATCTGCTGAGCGTTTTCATACCCCAGCTGACCGGTGAAGTTACGGACACTCTGGGTACCGGAGGCTCGACTTCGGCCGATATCGCGAGGATTGTTCTGATGATATTCCTCTGTGGACTCGGTATGGCACTGGGACGCTTCGGCTGGAGATGGTTCCTGTTCGTTACCGCGCGAAAGATCGAGCGTGAGATGAGAGACGATCTCTTCGAGCATCTGACAGGTCTCTCACAGCATTATTACAATGAACATAAAACAGGCGACCTGATGGCGCATTTTACCAATGATATCTCAGCCATCAGAATGGCGATCGGTCCCGCGGTCATTTCCGTGTTCGATGCAGTCGTTATGACCGTGATGGTGCTTTTCAAGATGGTCAGATACGTCGACGGACGCCTGACTCTGGCAGCCTGCATCCCCATGCTGATAATCCTGGGCGGTGCGCTCTATTACTGCCTGGTAGTCGATAAATTCTATGTTGAGAAAAACGAGGCCTTTTCGGACTTGAGCGACCGTGTACAGGAGAGCTTCTCAGGCGTGCGCGTTATCAAAGCGTTCGTGCAGGAAAAGCGCGAGCAGGAAGAGTTCATGAAGGTCAACATGAACAACCGCAGGAAGAACCTCAAACTGATCAGGGCCAACATGATCTTCATGCCCGCCATCGAGCTGGTCATCGGCATCTGCCGTTCGATCGCGCTGCTCTACGGAGGATGGCTGGTATATCACGGTGAGATATCTGTCGGACATTTTGTTGCGTTCAACCAGTACATCGGCATGCTCGTATGGCCGATGATCGCGGTTGGCGACAGCGTTGCTTCGTTTACGCAGGGACATGCGGCTATGAAGCGTCTCAGGAAAATATTTGACGCAAAGCCGGAGATCACCGATACGGGCAGGGACAGCGGCATCGCGCATTTAAAGGGCGGTATCGAGCTTAAGGACCTCTCGTTCAGGTATCTGCCGGAGCTCCCCGAAGCGCTGCATGATATCAATGTCAAAGTACCCGCGGGCTCCACGCTCGCTATTATAGGTAAGACGGGCTGCGGAAAGACTACGATCGCCAATCTCCTCGTAAGGCTCTATGAGCCTACCGAGGGGCAGATCCTTTTTGACGGGCATCCGATCTCGGATATCCCGCTTTCTGTGCTCAGGAGCGACATCGCCTATGTGCCCCAGGACAATTTCCTGTTCTCGGATACCATTCAGGCCAATATTGCGTTCGGCGTGAGAAAAAAGATAGACATGCCCGAGGAAAAGTTCTCGCTTTCCACGCTCAGGAAATCCACGGTGCAGCTTAACGCTTATCTCGAGGAAGATCAGGCTGACCGCTATGAAAAGGTCAACGCCGCGTACAACGATCTGCCCGCTGTAGAGAAGGCTGCGAAGCAGGCCTGCGTGCATGACAATATTATCGAATTCCCTGCGAAATATGCCACTGTCATAGGTGAGAGAGGAGTTACGATGTCGGGAGGCCAGAAACAGAGAACTTCGATCGCGAGGGCACTGATGAAAGACGCTCCGATCCTGATCCTCGACGATTCGCTCTCTGCCGTTGATACCGATACCGAGGAACAGATACTTTCGAACCTTAAGGAAGTAAGGGCCGGAAAAACGACCGTCATCATTGCACACCGTATATCAACGATACAGAACGCCGACCACATCATGGTCCTGAACGAGGGCAGAGTGGCGGAGTACGGAACGCATGAGGAGCTGATGAAGCTCGGCGGCATCTACGAGAGACTTTACGAGAAGCAGCAGCTGGAAAAGATGCTGGATGACATAGCTGAATGATCGGACGGGGAGAACCGTATGAATGAGATTATAGAAGGAACAGAGAAAAAGCATATTTTCGGCCGATTGCTGAAATATGCCAAGCCGTATGTCGGGCAGATGGCGATCGCGTCGCTTATGATGCTCGCGACGACAGGTCTGGAACTGTATTGCCCGACCGTGCTGGGAGACGCTATCGACCACTTCGTCGAGGGCGCGGATTATCTGCTGATCCGCAATGACGGAATCGCTTATCTGGTATCGATGGTAGCGATGTTTTTCCTGTATGTTGGTCAGATGGGCATACTTGCAACTACGGGACAGAATATCATATTCAATATGCGTGCCGAGATATTCGCGCATATACACAAGCTGGGGCTGAGCTTCTTTGACGTGCAGCCTGTCGGACGACTCGTGACCAGGGTCACAAACGATGTTGAATCGCTCAACGAGCTGTTTTCGGGCATTCTGGTGCGCCTTATCAAAAACGCGGTAAAGATCATCGGACTGGCCGGCGTCATGCTTATACTGAACGCAAGACTCGCGCTCAGGGCGTTCGTACTGATACCGGTCATCGTCGGACTGACCTTTGTGTTCAAAAAGGTCTCGAGGACCTGCTTCCGCATCACGAGGAGCAAGATCACGGCGCTCAATACCTATCTTTCCGAGCATATCTCCGGAATGAAGATCATACAGATATTCAACAGGGAGAACGAAAAGAAT
>JAGCSS010000138.1 GCA_017964055.1 Lachnospiraceae bacterium | reverse complement strand
CTGGTGGAAAACAGATTCGAACTCGAGAACAGAGAGATGATCGAGGCCGGCGTAGAGCGCGGAGACGCCTATTACGCAAGCGCGGAGGGCAAGGGAAAAAAACGTCATACCGCCGAGCGTTACGAGTTTGCCGCGCTGAACGACGTTGTTGTCAACCGTATGGGCTATTCGGGGATGATAACGACGGATGTGACGGTCAATAAGTCACTCGTCAGCACTTATTTCGGCGACGGAGTCATTATTTCCACGCCAACGGGATCGACGGGCTATAACCTTTCAGCAGGCGGACCGATAGTCACGCCCGAGGCGCAGCTCATGGTCATCACACCGATCTGTCCTCATTCGCTGAGCATGCGTAGCGTAGTGGTATCCGCTTCGGACAGGATCGACCTGAAGCTCGATCTGTCCAGATTAAAGACCGAGGCGTACGCCGTTCTGTCGATCGACGGACAGGAGGCGGTGAGGCTTTACCACGGTGACAGGGTATTCATAAAGTGTTCGTCGCGCAGGGTGAAGCTTGTCAGATTTAAGGATAAGGATTTCTTCAGGCTGCTGTATATGAAGCTGGGAGAACAGAGATAGAAACAGATACAAAAGGGATGCGGATCATGTGTCCGCGTGCGTTAACAGGAAACGGAGATTAAAATGAAGAGCGGAAGACAGAGCAAGATCATCGAACTGATCGAGAAAAATGAGATCGAGACACAGGAGGACCTCGCTGCAAAGCTGAACGCGGCGGGATTTAAGGTTACCCAGGCCACGATATCGCGCGATATACGCGAGCTCGGCCTCACCAAGGTCACGATCGAGAGCGGCAGGCAGAAATATGCCCTGATCAAGAATGAGGGCGCTGCGCAGAGCTCAGACAAATATATACGCGTACTTTGCGATGCGCTGGTATCGATGGATATGGCGCAGAACATACTCGTGATCAAGACCGTTTCCGGCATGGCAATGGCTGTTGCGGCAGCGCTTGATTCACTGCGTCTCGAAGGTGTGGTAGGTTCGATCGCGGGCGATGACACCATCATGTGCGCGGTAAAGACCGTAGAGGATACGGAGCACGTAATCGCGCGGCTCAGAAAGATCATCGCGGACAACAGGAAATGACAGCTGATATAAGGACCCCGGATGGTTATGCATCCGGGGTATTTTTATGCCTGCATGCCGGAAAAAGGCGCAAAACAGCGCCGCGGAGACTCAGAATTCAGTGATAAGCTGAGTTTATCACAAACAATAAGAATTAGCGAATTTACAGAATGACACAAGTGCTTTAAGATGAAAAATCATAAATGAACTTGAGAGAGGAGAAAAACCATGATGCAGATGATGTGTTGTCGAATGTGTTGTACGATGCCCGCAGAAAACTGTATACCGAAAAAATGATTCCGGTGTGAATGCTTAGGATAAATAGTACGGTCAGAAGCAGTCCCATGGGATGTGGGAGTGCTATTTTTATGCCAAAAATTAAAAAGGAGAGCAAAGAGATGTCATTATCATGCACAGTTGATTTTTCAAAGAGAGAGAACGCGAAGAGCGCGTACACAGATGAACTTGCGGAACAGTTCGCAAAGGAAGCCGGCGGACTTGCACCCCGTCCCAATGAGCAGAGAGACGAGACAAACGAGCGCGGCGTATTCGTACGTCAGCCCAACTCATTCATTGAGCCCTTTTCGGAGACCGGAGACGGATTCAAGGCAGAAGCTAACCGCTACGCCATTTATTGGGCGCATGGCTGCAACTGGTCAAACCGTCCCGTCATTGCAAGAGATCTTCTTGGACTTGAGAATGTGATCGCGGATCAGACCACGAGCCATTCGGGCGAGACCAATGTTTACGGACACGGATTTGCGGATCAGAAGGATTTCAAGGATCCCCTGACAGGCGTTCATTTCCTTTCCGAGTTCTATAAGAACGCAAATCCCGAATACAAGGGACGCGCAACCACACCCACATTTGTTGATATCATCGATAAGAAGGCTGTAAACAACGATTATCACAGACTTTCAAACTACATCGAGGTTCAGTTCAGAAAGTTCCAGCCCGTGGATGCTCCCGATCTGTACCCCAAGAAATACAGAAAAGAGATCGACGAGTTAAACGACTGGCTTTTCCCTCACATCAACAACGGTCATTACAGAATGGCGTTCGGCGTATCGTGGGAAGCATATAACGAGGGCTACGAGGACTTCTTCGATTCACTCGAGAAGCTTGACAAGCGCCTCGAGACCAACCGTTTCCTCTTCGGTGACTATATCACCGATTCCGACATCAGGGCTTATGTATCGCTGGTAAGATGGGAGACCGGATACTTCAGGTCGATCGGACCCATGAAGAAGAGGATCACCGAATACAAGAATATCTGGGGCTATGTAAGAGAGCTCTATTCGATCCCTCAGTTCGCAAAGTACACCTTCTTCAGAGAGGGCAGAGGCATCGGCAAGAGAGGCGGATTCTTCAAGGGCTATGAAGAGCGCATCGTGCCCCTTATCCCATTCGAGGAGCTCTGGAAGACCGATCACGAGAGAGCAAAGCTTTCGGCGGATCCCGAGAATCTGTTCTTAAAGCATCCTAAGGGCGAGACCCCCGAGGATTACCAGTCCGAGATCTCAAAGACCATCTGGAACTCACCTTCATGGGATGACAGGGAACCTACGAACTACAGACCCGATTTTGACGTAACGGTCAATCCGTTAAAGGGTCTCTTAAAGAACGAGAAATAAATCATACATATAACATAAAAAGGAAAGAGGAAGAAGATTATGAAAAAGATCAGTGAAAACACGTTATTACGAAAGAGCCTGGGGCTGCTGCTTGCGGTATTGTTCGCATTTGCGTCGCTCACAGGCTGCTCGACAACAGGTAAAGATACAGGCGCGGACAAGGATGTAACCGGAGTTGCCGCAGCGGATAAGAGCACCGGCAGCGATAACACCGAGGCGGCAGGCAGCGGCGAAAAGATCGTGAATATTGCGATCGCAGGCGATCCTTCATTTACATTCGACGCCATCGGCGACAGCTTAATGGTAACCAACGGACTTCTCCGCGAAGGTCTTACCAGATACGGCGACGGAGTGCTCGTTGACGGACTTGCCGAGAGCTATGAGCACAATGACGATTACACTCAGTGGACATTCCATTTGAGAGAGAGCGGCTGGAACAACGGTGAGCCCGTCACCGCCGATGACTGGGTATACGCGATCGGCGCGATGCTCGACGGAACCGCTCAGCTCAGCTATGCGGATTTCCTCTACGAGATCAAGAATGCGCGTGAAGTATATACAAAGGAAAAGGATGTTTCCGAACTCGGCGTTAAGGCAGTTGACGAAAAGACACTTGTATTCGATCTGGCTTACCCCGTAACCTATTTCCCTTATCTGATCACACATCCGATGCATTTCGGATATGACCGTGAATTCACACAGCAGGTCGGCGTGGACAACATCGGTACCGAGGCACAGTATTCACTCAGCAACGGACCTTTCTACATCGATTCATGGGAGCATGACAATCTGCTCGTATTCAAGAAGAATCCTTACTACTGGAATAAGGACAACATCAAGATCGATCAGGTAAACGTATATGTTATCCCGGATCAGGCAACACAGGTAAACCTGTTCTTAAACGGACAGCTCGACGTGGTTGATTTCGCATATCAGAGACTTTCGGCGATCGAGAGCACCGGATTTACCGCTGCCACCTATAACAACGGACGTACCGCTTACCTTAACTACAATCAGTCAAACCAATTCTTAAAGAACAAGTACATCAAGCAGGCGATCTCAGCGGCCATTGACCGTGACGCGCTCGTAAACGGCGTGCTTCATGTAGGTTCACCCGCAGACGGCCTCATTCCCGTAGGTCTCGCAGGCGACGGAAAGAAATCCTTCCGTGAGATCGTAGGTCCCAACCTTCCTTACACCTATGACCCGACCAAGGCAAAAGAGTTACTGAACAAGGGTCTTGCGGAGCTCGGACTTTCGGATCCTTCGGATATCACGATCACGATCCTTGCAAGCAATACCGATGAGTTCATTGCCGTTACCGGTGCCCTTCAGCAGCTCTTAAAGGAAAATCTCGGTATCAATGTTGAGGTTGAGACAACCGATTCGACCTCGCTCAGAGCAAGAAGAAACGCATATGAGTACGACGTGCTCCTGCAGAGCTGGGGCGCTGACTGGGATGACGCGACCAACTTCCTCGGAGGTTATGAGCGCGATGCTTCCGCAAATCCCGCACTCTTTATCAATGCGGACTTCAACGAAGCATATCACCAGGCTACATACAGTGCCGACCTGACCGAAAGGATCGTGCTGCTCGGCAAGGCCGAGGCCATCCTCATGGAAGAGCAGGGAGTTACACCTCTCTACTACACAGGTCAGTACTACAGTGTTTCGAATCGTATCAGCGGAGTATTAAGAAGAGCGGTTGTGCCTTATCTGGATCTGTATTTTACAGATGTAAAATGATTAATACGATCATAGGGAAACGGAGCCGTAACCGGTTCCGTTTCCTGATATAACAGAGGAAATATCAATGCGAAAATATATCCTTAAAAGAATAATCCTTGCTTTTGTCACTATTTTCGTGGTCATGACATTAACGTTTTTTATCATGCACTCGATCCCCGGAACTCCCTTTAAACAGGGAAACGACAGTCTCTCCGAGGACACTCTCGCAGTACTGATGGAACGCTACGGACTCGACCAGCCCCTGTACAAGCAGTATTTCAGGTATGTCGGGAATGTTTTTAAAGGTGATTTCGGCGTATCCACGTCAAACGGCTACAGAAATGTCTCGGACATCATACTGACTTCGTTTCCCGTTTCTGCGGACCTCGGGATAAGGGCTCTGATATTCGGAACCGTGGCCGGCATACTG
>JAGCSS010000137.1 GCA_017964055.1 Lachnospiraceae bacterium | reverse complement strand
TGATGAGCTGAAGCTTATCGATGAGTATTCGAAAGCCTGAGCGCGAAGCCGCGTACAGTAAGTAACGATAAATGTATACAAAACAAAACCCCGCCTGCGGCTGCAGACGGGGTTTTCTTTTCAACAATTATAATAATTCTCAGTCCCTCGGAAATGTCTTTCTGAGCCACGTATCCGCAGGCCCTGCAGTCATCAGCAGGATCAGGTATCCTTCACTCTGCAGCTTTCTAAGCTCTTCGGCGAGCTTATCATCCGCTTCTGCGGCTAAAGCCTTATCCTTTACATTCAGGTCACGGATGAAATCTTCGGGAGTAAGGATCGCAAGTGACTCGTTCTCACGTGTGAGATAGGTCGGAAGCCAGAACAGCTTCTCGATACCGTCAAAGGCAGCAGGGTACTGGTGACGGACCTCGTGCTGACGGGTGTTCTGGTGGGGCTGGTATACAGCGACCACGCCCTTCTTGCCTGTTTTCCCGGCCTCCTCACGTGCCATTGAGATGGTTGTCGCAACCTCCTCGGGATGATGCGCGTAATCGGAGTACACTCCGTCATATATGCGCTCAAAGCGTCTGCCTACACCGGGGAAGGCATTGAGTATATCGATGATATGCTCATCAGGGACATTATATTCAGCATTACCCGGATGACTTTCTTTGCATGTCTCAAACATCTTCTTTATCGCATGGAACGCGGTGGTAGCGTCCTCCCTGCGTGCAGCGCCCGAAAGCGTGATGCGAGGATCGGCGTCGGTCGTGCCGAAGATGAGATTCTCGCTCTGCGACTCGAACTGCTCGAAGGCCTTCTCATAATCCTCAACGGTCGGATAGATATCCGGGTGATCGTAGGATACGAAGGTGATCAGCGCGAGCCAGGGATAAAAGTGCAGGAAATTGCGATCGTATTCGTCCGCTTCGTAAATGAAGAAGCGGTCATTTTTTTTATAGGAACCCGAAGGAGCAAAGCCTAGCGTGGTGCCGACGAGATACGAAGAGGGCAGCAGCGGAGAGCCGTCTTTGTCTGTGAGCTTCTGCACTTCCCAGACCAGCATCGATGTGGTAGTGGTCTTGCCGTGAGTTCCGGCGATTGCGACCATTTTGAGGCCGAGCGAGCCGACCAGTTCGGCGATAAGAGCGTCGCGCTTTGAGGTGCGGATGCCTCTTTTCTTTGCGAGCAGAAGCTCGGGATGATCCGCGGGAAGCGCTGAGGTATAGATGAACCAGTCGATGCCGGTTCCGTTGATCTTTTCTTCGAGATATGTGCCGTCCTGGTCGCCGGTAAAATACTCGATGCCGGCGGCTTCAAGCTCGGGAGCGATCGCTCCCTTTGCGCGGTCGGAGCCGAAGACCGTGTGGCCTGCGGCCTTTGCCATAAGTGCGAGCGGGCCCATGCCCGTGCCCGATATTCCTGAAATATATAAATTCATGATAGTCCTGTTTAGGCACCCTGTCCGGATTTAGCATACGCTAAGGATGCAGTAATAAATTACCACATTTGCCGGGATTTGAAAAGAAGCAGAGGAATATCGTTTTATTTTTCGGGGACCATCCAGCCCGTATATTTGAGCACTGATTTGTTCTCAATGAAGGACATCTGCTTGCGCCATTTGAGCGGACTGGTGCCCGTGATGTCCGCAAAATGCCTGTTAAAGCTTGAAACGCTCCTGAAGCCTACCTCCTCTGATATCGTCAGCACGGGGATCTCGGTGGAGCGGAGCAGCATCGAAGCCTTCGTTATGCGGTAATTGTTCAGATAATCGAGCGGGTTTGTACCCATGATACTCTGGAACATACGTCTGAAATGAGTCGGACTCATCTCGCAGGCATGCGCGAGGTCGTCGATAGTGAAATCCTGCATATAGTTTGTATGAATGTAATCAAGCGCGGGAGCGATGACGAGCTGCTTGTCACGCGCAGGTGAAGGCTCTTTGGCCGCAGGCTCCTCAGCACTCTTGTAAACCTCCGTGAGATGTACGAGGAAGCTTAAGAAAAGTCCGCGGACAGAGTACTGATAGTTTTCTTTCTTCTCCTGCATTTCCTTTACAACTTCGTTCAGCAGCATGCGAAGTTCCGGATGCTCGTAGCCCGGAAGTATTGTGTAATAGCTGCGCGCGATCGAGTTGAGAGTGACGGGATCGAGGAAGAGATTGAGCGGGAAATAGGGCGCCAAGAGCTCCTCGAGGTCTACAAATATATAAGTCCATTTGCTTGCGGTTCCCGGAGACGAATAAGTGGTGTGCACAACATTGCTTCCGACGATGGTTATGTCGCCCGCGTTGAACGCGCGCATCTCCTCGCCGAACTTCATGAAGCCGCCGTCGCTCTCGCACAGGCCTATCTCGATGCAGTTATGGAAATGCAGCCTGTTGGAGGGAATATCCGAGATCCTCCAGACCTCGCCCGTGAGCAGCAGTATCGGGAAATAGGTGGGGAGATTGTAATCCCTGTATTCGATGACCGTGTTTTTCTGCCTAGCCATAATGAACTCCGTTCCGCAATTTTATGTAAGAAAATGCAATGTGTAAATTCGACCTACATTATAGTGCGAATTTTCAGAAAAAGCAAGTTATGAAATAAAGATGTGCAAACATAACAAGAAATGCTACTGCGAAAACGATTAACAAGGGGGTGAAATCAGCATGATGCACAAAAGCCAACTTTAAAGGTAAAGTATTTACTTAAACAGTCGCAAAAACAGCGATTATTTATGGTTGAAAATGCAAAGAAAAGTGCCGAAGTGACAAGACAGAAATTTATCATGCATATTATAATTAAATCGTTGGCAAAAATTTTTTCGGACAGGAGGAGCGAGATGGCAAAAAAGGGTGATGCACCGCGAAAGATCTCGCCGTGGAAGAAGACTGTCAGGAGAGACTGGCAGCTTTATCTGCTGCTGATATTCCCACTGGCTCTTGTCTTTCTCTTTAATTATGCGGCTTATCCCGGACTTCGCATGATCTTCTATGATTATAAGGTCATGAAAGGCTTTGAGGGGAGCAAGTGGGTAGGCCTATCAAACTTCAAAACTCTTTTCTCGAGCAGCCAATTCCTTTCGGCACTCAAGAATTCAATGGTATTCAATGTGCTTGATCTGATCCTCGGCTTCCCTATGCCGATCATTCTTGCGCTTATGCTGAATGAGCTCAGGTTCAAGCATTTCAAAAAGGTTTCCCAGACGATCCTTTATCTGCCCCATTTCCTTTCATGGGCGGTCATCGGTTCGGTTGCATTCGCTCTTTTCAGGACATCATCGGGATTTGTAAACATCCTTCTTGAAAAGTGGGGACTCATTCAGGAGGGCATTCCCTTCCTTACCGACAAATGGCATTGGGCAGTTGTTTATCTGCTCGTTGCGGTATGGCAGTCGATGGGATGGGGCACGATCCTTTACCTTGCAGCCATCTCGAGCATCAGCGGTGAGCTTTACGAGGCCGCTATGATCGACGGCGCGAACCGCTGGCAGAGAATGTGGCACATCACCCTTCCGGGCATGAGAAGCACTATCGTTACGTTGCTGATCTTAAGCCTCGGCAGGATAATGGGTTCAAACCTTGAGCGTCTTACCGCTTTTGACAATGCGCTGGTAAGGGATTTCCAGTATCAGCTTGCGGTATATGTATATCAGTTCGGTCTTAAGTCGCAGCATTTCTCGCTCGCGACGGCGGCAAATCTGTTCCAGTCCACCATTGGCCTGATCCTCGTTCTGATCTCAGACAGGATCGCGAAGGCGCTCGGTGAAAACGGATTACTGTAAGGAGGTGGAGCAGGTATGTCTGAAATCAATGCATTGGAAAAAGAACAGACCTCTTCGGACGGCTCCAGAGCAATAGTCCGTTTCAGGATAAGCGACATAATCATCATGCTGATCGTCGGGGTGCTTTGCCTGAGCTGCGTACTGCCTTTCTGGCACGTCGCGGTAAAGTCGATCTCGAGCAACGCGATGGTCGCTTCAAACTCGGTATTCTTATGGCCCAAGGAGCTCTCGCTCGGAGCTTACAGGCAGATCGTTCAGGACGGAGAACTGCTGCATTCCATGTGGTTCTCACTCTGGATCACGGCGCTCT
The DNA here is from genome assembly GCA_017964055.1 of Lachnospiraceae bacterium. GTDB lineage: Bacteria > Bacillota > Clostridia > Lachnospirales > Lachnospiraceae > RUG11977. Next base: position 507 of record JAGCSS010000137.1, on the reverse strand, counting down.
TTACGGCACTCGGAATGATCGCGTGCACCTGCGCGGCGTATCCGCTGTCACGCAAGAGATTAAAGGGCAGGGCGGTGCTCACGTTCCTGCTCATGGTACCCATGTATTTCTCGGCAGGTACGCTCCCTACTTACCTGCTGTATTATAAGCTGAAGCTCATTGACAATTTCTGGGTACTGATCCTTCCGCTCATTTACTCGGCGTACAACATGATGATCATGAAGAATTTCTTCCTGACCACAATACCCGATGAGCTTGAGGAATCAGCTTCGCTTGACGGAGCTACGAATTTCCAGATACTGTTCAGGATCATGCTTCCGCTTTCAAAGCCGATCCTTGCGACCCTTTCGCTGTTCTACGCGGTAGGCCGCTGGAACGCGTACTCTGACAATATGTACTTCACGACGAAGGAAAACCTGAAGATGGCGCAGTACAAACTGTACCAGATGGTGCTCAATTCGTCGGACACTATAGACCTTGTGGGCGAAACGACTGTCGCAAAGAGCT
>JAGCSS010000136.1 GCA_017964055.1 Lachnospiraceae bacterium | reverse complement strand
GCGGAAATTGTCGTCGGGAATATCATAGAAATCCTCAACGGTATAATGATACTCACTCCAACCGGTCTGCTCCCATGTGCCTTTGATCTCCCTGCCGTTCGCGGCATTCCGGAGCACAAGCGTATGATCCTCAAAAAACTCATACGATATCGAGGTAAAATCGGTCCCGTCATCACTCTTGAACTCAGTGGCCGGGATGTGCGCCAGATCGTTCGAAAAAGCGTTGACTATGTAATCAACCTGCCATGTGCCGACCAGAAATTTCAAACCGTCTCTCAGATCCTGTTCATCAAGTTCCATCGTAACTCCTCCTGTCATATCATCATACTTTTTCTATCTGCTCAGCGGGCAGATGATCCGCGAGTGCTCTCTCCAGTTCCGCGCTGTCCACGGGTTTGGTAAGATAATCCACAAATCCGATCTTCCTGTACTCATCGCGTGCGCCGGCTTCGGCATTGGCTGTAAGCATGATGACCGGTGTGCCCTGATTCAGTCCGTCCGAGTATATCTCACGGAATGTCTCGATGCCGTCCTTTTTAGGCATCCTGTGGTCGAGCAGGATAAGATCGTATTTCTGCTCTTTGCACTTTTCTATGGCCTCATCGCCGCTGTTTGCCTTATCGAATACAACCTCTGTCTTTTTCAGCAGTTCTTTGATGACCATGATATTGACGGCGACATCGTCGACAACGAGTACATGCGCGTTCGGTGCCCTGAAAGTCTCATGATAGACCTCATGCTCGGTCCTTACATTGCGCTCAAACTCGCCCGCGGGAGTTGCGTCCTTGATCTTTTGAGATACATAGACCTTGAATACCGTGCCCACTCCGGGCTCGCTCTCAACCGAAACGGAGCCGTTCATCAGTTCAGCGAGCTGCTTTGTGATGGCCAGTCCCAGGCCGGTACCCTGTATATTGGCGTTTTCCTTTTCATTGACACGCTCAAACGCGTCGAACAGATACGGCAGATCCTCCTTCGCGATACCCATACCGGTATCCCTGACCTCTATCATAAGGCCGAACTCGCCTTTGGCTATGGGCCGCTCCCCTTCGGAAAAGATCAACTCAACGCTGCCCTCTCTGGTATATTTGATCGCGTTGGATACCATATTGCTGATGATCTGCGTCAGATGCTGTGCATCGCCCTCCAGCACCGAGGGTATGTTGGGATCGAAGGCGGCTTTCAGCATCAGATCCTTGTCATCGGCCATCTTTTCGAAACGGGATATGCACTCACGCATCAGATCGTGAGGCTTGTATTCACCTACGATCAGCTCCATCTTACATGCTTCGATCTTGGAGAAATCGAGTATATCGTTGATCAGATGCAGCAGAGCATTGCCCGAGGACCTGATATTTTCGGCGTATTCGAGCAGATCGGGGTCTTCGGCCTTTCGAAGGATCATCTCATTCATACCGAGTACCGCGTTCAGCGGCGTCCTGATCTCATGCGACATATTCGCAAGGAAAGTCGATTTTGCCCTGTTCGCCTCATCGGCCTCGCGACGCGCGTCATCGAGCTGTCTTAAGTACGATATCTCCTCTGTATCGTTCTCGACCAGCAGATACGAACCGATCGGACGGTTCTTTCTGTCGAGCAGCTGATTGTACAGCACCTGATAATGCTCAAGTCTGCCTTCGCTGTCGGATCTCTCATATTCGGCAGGACCGAACAGCTTACCCTTCAGCATGAGCGAGTTGCGTATCGAAGACATGGGCTCCGAGTCATAGATATTATCCTCATCTATCGGGCCGAATTGCTCGTTAAAGTATTTATTCGAGAAAATGTATCCGTTGCCGACATCAAACAGCACAAGGCCCTCGTTCATGTCGTTGACCGCTTTGGCAATCGAATGACTCATCAGATTGCGCGGGACCAGACGCATGATGCCGAAACATATAAGAGGACCCGCAACGGCATAGAAAACAACGGAAATATCAAGGATCAGCGAAAAAGCCATATACAGTACGTTTAAGAAGACTACCAGCAGGAGCACGGATAAGATCATCACGTATTTCGTGCGGTAAACGTCATAGCTCTTGACTATCCTGTAGATGATGAAGCCGAAGGTTATGACTACTGCCAGATAGTCTATACCCAGGTGCACAAAATACGGCGTTTTGAATTCGGTCTGATAAAAAACCGTACCCGCATAGTCATATCCGTAAACGTTGAAAACATGCCCGAAAAAGTAATTGAGAAGAATGGATATCGAATCGAGAATGACCATGGTCATAGCGATCGGACGCAGTATCTTCAGGGCCTTGTTGTGATCTGTGTATGCCAGGCAGAAACCGGTCAGATACAGCAGCATCCAGTCTATGGCAACGAAATACAGAGAATAGACGATCCCTGCGAATGCCTCATTAAAGGATACCGCGATCAGAATATTGGAAAATATGGCAACTATAGAACAGATAAAGGCCTTTTTAAGGATAACTCCGTATCTCTGCCTGATCTGCATAGATGCCATGATCGTGAAAAACATTATGACAATAGCAAGGCTGTCTACAAGGACATATATGATCTTTGTGTACATCTCAACGCCTCTCGCTGATCATTTTCTAAGGATCGTCTCCATAGTGTATTGCCGAACCTGCATGCCAAGGCTCTTATAGAATTCAACGGCTCCGGGATTGCACTCCCAGACATGCAGCGTGATATTATCAAAACCGTGTCCGGCCGCCCAGCCCTTAACATAATCGTAGAGCTTCGTCCCGACATGTTTTCCGCGCGCGTTCTCATCCACGCACAGATCGTCAATGAACAGGTTCTTGCGGGCGTAAGCCGCGCCTGTCTCGGGCCAGTCTTTGATAATGCAGAAACAGTGCGCGATCACTCTGCCGTCCTCCTCATAAACGAAAACGGGCCTGTTATCATCGCGAATGATCTCTGCCAGCTGATCGTCCGAGTATTTCGCGCCCTCGGCCTTAAAAAGATCGGGCCTGCCGTTATGATGCACGAGCAGTACCTGCCCGAGAAGTATGTTTATGTCGCCGATGTCCCTGACTTCGGCTCTCCTGATAACCGTCACGTCGCAGCCCCCTCCGCACGCTCCTCTTTGTCGAGGAGTCTGTGCATTCTCTCTTTGTCGATATACATCGCCTCATCCATGCGATGCAGGAAATCATCCTGTGATTCGCCCTTTGTATACTCTGCGTAGCCCATCGAGAAGGATATCCTGAAAGGCTCGCCCGACTCGGAATTAAAAGTATTGGAAAGGATATAAACTTTTTCCTTGAGTGCGAGCACATCCGCCTCGGAAGCCGAATTCATAAGGATGATGAACTCATCTCCGGCAAACCTGAAAACGGTGCCCTTCGACTCCGAAGCTCGGTGAAGTATCCTGCCTGCCCTGAACAGCGCGCGGTCACCTGTGGAATGACCGAACCTGTCATTGATCTCCTTAAACTTGTTAAGGTCGAACATGATGCCGTAAAAGCTCCTGGTCTCGCCGAATACCAGCAGCGTATGCTCGAGGAACTGCCTGTTGTACAGCCCCGTCAGAGGATCGATGTACGACTTCTCGTTCTGTATGCCCATATAGATCGCGCAGATGCCTATGCAAGTGGACGGCCATGCGGTCGAAATACCGTAGAAAAATGCCTGTCCGAGACAACCCGCGACAACCGGCAGCATGAACATCCAGATAGGGAAAAACCTGAGCCTGCCGTGCTTTTTGCGATAAATATAATAGATCACAAGGCTCTCCGCTCCTGTCAGCATGACAAAGAAATACAGCACATTGCACAGAGGAAGCCTGTGATAAATATTGTCCGAATCGATATACAGCAGGAACGGCTTAAATATGTTAACTATCAGTGCGATCGCGGATATGGCGGGGAATACCGCATATAACGGAATATTCTTTATCAGTCGCTTACGGTCACGGTAAAGCTTTAGGTCAACATAGAGCAGCCATACGAAACAACCGGTAACATTGGCCAGATAGAGCCCTGTATTGCAGAGAAGGTTCAGCCAGTAGCTGACCGCGCCGGGTCTTCCGTCTATCCAGAATGAGAATATCTCTACGATGCTCGCGCCAAGTGTGATCAATGTCAGTGCCGTAAAAAACTTGTCTCCGAGTCTCCTGCGCTGTCGGGTGGCAAAACGGCTGGCAAGAAGAAACAGCAGCAAAACAATGCCGAACAGATTTGAGATCAATATAGTCTGAAAGTCCATTCTATGTCCATAAATGCCGCCGCAATGCGGCACCGTTTATCCTTTCCGTGAGTCAACGCGGGTTACAAATCAAAGTCAACAGCAAAAAACCATAAATCAGCTGTATCTTATACTATAGCATAACAGTACTCTGTACACAAGTGAGTGTTTATTTTAAGTTTCCGTCTTTTGCGCGGAACCGTCGGCTTCGCCGGCAGCCTCGCGGTCTTTCTTTTCCCTGTTCTCACGAAGCTTTACAAGGATATAATCCTTATATACAAAATCAAGTATCGCAGCAAACGGGATAGAGAGCAGAATGCCGGGAACTCCGAACATCTTGCCGCCGGTAATAATGGTAACCAGGATCAACAGTCCCGAAACGCCGAGCGAGTCTCCGAACATGTTGGGCTTGATTATATAGCCGTCTACTGTCTGGAGTACCAGCGTGAAAATGATGAAAGCGAGCGCATGCCAGGGCTTTACCATCAGCAGGATAAATGCGCCAACCACGCCTCCGAATATGGGTCCGAAGGTAGGGATCAGGTTCGTGAGCGCCACTACAACCGAGATCATGCCGACATACTGCATCCTCATGATCATCATGAACAGCGC